>JAFTCS010000208.1 GCA_017454565.1 Clostridia bacterium | reverse complement strand
TCTTTTAGGATTTGAGAATATCTGCCAGAACAGCCTTGACGGTGTTTCCGACAGGGATTTCTGCATGGAGCTCGCTTCGGCTCTCTCGATCATCATGGTGCACCTTTCACGATTCTCCGAGGAGATCATAATGTGGTGTTCATGGGAGTTCAAATTTGTCGAGCTGGATGACGCTTTTTCAACAGGTTCCAGCATTATGCCGCAGAAGAAAAATCCGGATATTGCCGAGCTGGTAAGGGGCAAGTCCGGCAGAGTGTTCGGTGACCTGATGACCCTGCTCACCGTGATGAAGGGCATAGCTCTTGCCTATAACAAGGACATGCAGGAGGACAAGGAGGCGATTTTCGACGCCGTTGACACCGTGAAAATGTGCCTGACAGCTTTCACCCCTATGATAGACACAATGCGCGTTCTTCCTGAAAACATGCGCAAGGCTGCTGCAAACGGGTTCATCAACGCCACAGACTGCGCCGACTATCTTGTAAAAAAGGGTCTGCATTTCCGTGACGCATACAAGGCCACGGGCACACTTGTTGCTCTGTGTATAGAAAAGAAAACAACTCTTGAAGAGCTTCCGATAGAGGAATACAAGAAGATATGCGATACCTTTGATGAGGGCGTGTATGAAGCCATCTCACTGGAAAACTGCGTAAACGGCAGAAAGGCTCTGGGCGGGCCTGCGGGAGAAAATGTTATTGCGCAGGCAGACAGAGTGCTCAGTGAGCTTGGATAACGGCAAAACACCCTATAATGCAACATTTGAAAGAGGGAAAAGGAAATGAAAATAAAGGCAGGAATAATAGGTGCAACAGGTTATGCGGGCGCAGAGCTTGTACGTATCCTTCTTACGCACCCGCAGGCGGAGATCGCGGCGATAAGCTCAGTGAGCTTTGAGGGAAAGAAACTCAGCGAGGTCTACCCCTCATACAAGACACTGTGCGATATGGAGTGCGGCACTCAGGACGAGGTGGTTGAAAAGAGCGACGTTATCTTTGCGGCTCTTCCTCACGGACTATCTCAGGAGCTTGCTGCTCAGTGCGACAAGGCGGGCAAGGCATTCATCGACCTTGGTGCGGATTTCCGTCTGGAAAGCGAAGAGGAATACAAGGAATGGTACGGCTGTGAGTTCCTTGACCATGATCTTCACAAGAGATCGGTCTATGGTCTGCCTGAGCTTTTCCGCGACAATATACAGGGTAAAAAAATAATTGCCAATCCCGGCTGCTACACCACAGGCGCTCCTCTTGCGCTGGCACCGGCTGTTGTAAACGGTCTTGTCAGCACCGACGGCATCATTGTAGACTCCAAATCCGGCGTTACCGGCGCGGGAAGAAAGCCGAATCAGGGTAATCACTATCCCGAACTGAACGAGGGCTTCCATGCCTATAAGGTGGCCAACCACCGCCATACTCCGGAGATCGAACAGACGCTTTCAAAGCTTTCCGGCAAGAGTGTAAAGATCACCTTTGTTCCGCATCTGCTGCCGGTGAACAGGGGCATAATCTCCACCTGCTACGCGCGCATGAACGAGGGCGTTACAAAAGAGCAGATCAGAGCTGCATACGAAGACTTCTACAAGGACGAATTTTTTGTCAGGCTGCTTCCGGACGGAGCAAACGCCGACATCCATAATATAAAATACTCCAATTTCTGCGATATCTCTCTTCATGTTGACGAGCGTACCGCCACGTTCATTGCCATTTCCGCTATCGACAACATGGTAAAGGGGGCAGCAGGACAGGCTATCCAGAATATGAACATTATTTTCGGTCTGGACGAAAAAACAGGTCTTGTTATAGTTCCCCCCGCATTCTGATAATATAAATCGACAACACAGAAGTTTTGGTCAAGCTTTTTCAAAAGCTTGCGGATTCCAAAGGCAGAGCCTTTGGTGGGAGGTTCTGAGGGTGAAACCCTCCGATATTCAGGAAACCATATTTGCAAGGAGGAAGGAAAAATGGGATATACATACATCAACGGTTCGGTAACGGCGCCCAAGGGGTTCACGGCTTCGGGTATTCACTGCGGCATCAGAAAGAATAAGACGAAGCGCGACCTTGCTCTCATTTTCTGTGAAAAGAAGTGCACTGCGGCTGCTGTCTATACCACAAACCTTGTAAAAAGCTCACCGATAACCGTGACCAAAAAGAATCTTGAGGACGGCTATGCTCAGGCGGTCATCGTGAACAGCGGCAACGCCAACACCTGCAACGCGGACGGTATTGAAAAGGCTGAGCTTATGTGCAGCCTTGCCGCCGAAAAGTTAGGCATAAGCGCAGAAGATATCATCGTAGGTTCAACGGGTGTTATCGGTCAGATACTCCCAATAGAGCCTATCAGAGACGGCATGGAGCAGCTTGTTGCCGAGCTTTCTGCTGACGGTGCGACCAATGCTGCCGAAGCCATTATGACAACAGATACAATTTCAAAGGAAGTTGCCGTTGAGACCACCATTGCCGGCAAAACGGTAAGGGTCGGCGGAATATCCAAGGGCAGCGGAATGATCCATCCGAATATGGCGACAATGCTCTGCTTTGTTACGACTGACGCGGCCGTTTCCTCAGACATGATAAGAAAGGCAGTAAAGACCGCTGCCGACAAGACTTTCAATATGATAAGCATTGACGGCGACACATCTACAAACGATACGCTTTCCGTTATGGCGTCGGGTCTTGCGGGCAACCCTGAGATAACTGAGGAAAACGAGGATTATTTTGTTTTCCTTGAAGCTCTCACCGCGGTGTGCAGGGATCTTGCAAGAATGATGGCAAAGGACGGCGAGGGTGCGACCAAGCTGCTCACATGCATCGTAAGCGGCGCAAAGACCGGAGCAGACGCTAAAGGCGTAGCAAAATCGGTTATCTGTTCAAGCCTGCTCAAGGCCGCTATGTTCGGTGCCGATGCAAACTGGGGCAGAGTGCTCTGTGCAATAGGCTATTCCGGCTGTGATGTGGACGTTGAAAAGGTAGACGTTGCCTTTGCTTCAAAAGCGGGCAAGATCGAGGTCTGCAAGAACGGTGCAGGAATCGAATTCTCTGAGGAGATTGCAAAGACTATCCTTGTTGAAGATGAAATAGAGATACTCGTTGACCTTAACGACGGCGAGGGTACAGCCGAGGCTTACGGCTGCGACCTTACTTATGAATATGTGAAGATCAACGGCGATTACAGAACTTGATAACAGGCAGGTGTAAACAATGCGCAATATATCCGATCAGGACAGAGCCAATGTGCTGGTGCAGGCTCTCCCTTATATACAGAAGTGGGCAGGCAAGACCATCGTTGTAAAATACGGCGGCAACGCTATGATAAGCCCCGAACTTAAAGACGCCGTTATGAGCGATATCGTGCTGCTGCAGCTTATAGGCATAAACGTGGTGCTGGTGCACGGCGGCGGCCCTGAGATAAGCGGCATGCTGAACAAGATAGGCAAGCAGAGCAGATTCGTGAACGGTCTGCGTGTTACTGACGAAGAGACCATCGACATAGTGCAGATGGTACTTGCGGGCAAGGTCAACAAGAGTCTGGTTCAGCTTCTGGAACAGCACAGCGGCAAGGCTATCGGTCTGTGCGGACTTGACGGCAAGATGATTATGGCTGAGAAGAAGGCTTCCGGAGTTGATTTAGGCTTTGTGGGCGAGATCACCGAGATACATACAGAGGTCATTGAAAACGCCACGAAGAACGGCTATGTTCCGATAATCTCAACCGTAGCAGGCGGCTATAACGGCGATGTGTACAACATCAACGCCGATCTTGCGGCTGCGCGTATCGCATCCGAGATGAAGGCTGCAAAGCTTGTTCTTATGACCGATATCAAGGGTCTTCTGCGGGACAAGGATGACGAAAACACACTCATTCCGGTGGTAAACGTCAGCGAAGTGCCGTCACTCAAGAGAGAGGGCATAATCTCCGGCGGTATGATACCCAAGATAGACTGCTGTGTTGAGGCTGTGCGCCGCGGTGTAAAGCGCGCTCACATAATAGACGGACGCATACCGCATTCCATTCTCATTGAGATGTTTTCTGACGAAGGAATCGGAACCATGTTCTACTAATTAAAGATAAAAGTTAAAAGATAAAAATTGAAAGTGAAAAAAATTAAACTTTTAACTTTTCAAATTTAACTTTATTTAATTTACGGAGGTGTAATAATTGACACTTGAAGAAATAAAAAATGATGAACAAAACTACATGATGCATGCCTACGGACGGTTCGGCACTGCTTTAGTAAAGGGCAGCGGCGCTACTGCATGGGACAGCGAGGGTAAAGAGTATATCGACTTTACCAGCGGCATAGGTGTCAACAGTCTCGGCTACTGCGATGAGGGCTGGGTAAAGGCTGTATCTTCTCAGGCTGCTGCTTTGCAGCATATTTCAAACCTTTATTATTCTCCGCTGCAGACTGAGGTTGCCAAAAAGCTTTGCAAGCTTTCCGGAATGGATAGGTTTTCCTCTGCAACTCAGGCGCAGAAGCAAACGAATGCGCCATTAAGATAGCCAGAAAGTACAGCTTTGACAAGTACGGAGAGGGCCGCCAGAAGATAATCACACTTGTAAATTCTTTCCACGGCAGAACGGTCACTACCCTTGCCGCAACGGGTCAGGATGTTTTCCACAACTATTTCTTCCCGTTCACTGAGGGATTCGACTACGCAAAGGCAAACGATATCGACGACCTGAAAGCAAAGCTCACAGACGATGTGTGCGCTGTTTTTATCGAGCTTATACAGGGCGAGGGCGGCGTAATGCCCCTTGATAAGGAATTCGTGACCGGGATACAGAGTCTCTGCAGGGAAAAGGACATTCTCTTTATAATAGATGAGGTGCAGACCGGTGTTTCAAGAACCGGAAGCTTCTATTGCTATCAGGGCTACGGTCTGGAGCCTGATGTGGTGACATCGGCAAAGGGTCTTGGCGGCGGATTACCCATAGGTGCCTGTCTGAGCAATAAAAAGACAAGCGGTGTGCTAGTGCCCGGAACACACGGAACGACCTTCGGCGGCAACCCGATCGCCTGCGCTGCTGCGGCAGAGGTGCTTTCAAGGGTAGCAGAGCCTGACTTCCTGAAGGCCGTCAGTGAAAAAGGCGAGTACATCAAAGCCGAGCTTCTGAAAATGCCGAATGTCAAGGAAGTAAGGGGCATAGGCATGATGATAGGTATTGTCACAGAAAAGGACAACGCAAAGCAGGTAGCAGCAAAGTGTCTTGAAAACGGCCTGCTCATCCTCACAGCCAAGAAACTGCTCAGACTTCTTCCGCCGCTTACGATAAGCTATGACGAGATAAACAAAGGACTCAGCATCCTTAATAATACCATGGAGGAAACACTATGAAACATCTTTTGAAAATGCTTGACCTGACAAGCGATGAGGTGACGGAGATCCTCAACCTTGCAGATCAGCTCAAGTACGAGCAAAAGCACGGCATTCCGCACAAGCGCCTTGAAGGCAAGTCTCTCGGCCTCATCTTCGAGAAGGCATCCACCAGAACAAGGGTATCATTTGAGGTGGGCATGTACCAGCTCGGCGGTCAGCCTATTTTCCTTTCTTCAAAGGACATGCAGATCGGCAGAGGCGAGCCTGTACAGGACACCGCAAGGGTGCTTTCACGCTATCTTGACGGCATTATGATCCGCACCTTTGAGCAGGCGGAGGTCGAGGCTCTTGCAGAGTACGGCAGCATCCCGATCATCAACGGACTGACGGATTTCTGTCATCCATGCCAGATACTTGCCGACCTTATGACCATCCGCGAATTCAAGGGCAAGCTTGCCGGACTGAAAATGTGCTTTATCGGTGACGGCAACAACATGATGAACTCTCTCATTGTGGGTGCACTGAAAACAGGCATGTCAATTTCCGTTGCATGTCCTGAGGGCTACGAGCCGCATCCGGATGTACTCGCCTTTGCAAAGGATTTCGGAGACAAGTTCAGTATGTTCCGCACCCCGAAAGAGGCCGTTGTTGACGCTGATGTGGTAATCACTGACGTATGGGCGTCCATGGGTCAGGAGGGTGAAGCCGAGAAGAGGAAGAAGGCCTTTGAGGGCTATCAGGTGA
This sequence comes from Clostridia bacterium, assembly GCA_017454565.1. GTDB lineage: Bacteria > Bacillota > Clostridia > Oscillospirales > Acutalibacteraceae > UBA1213. Next base: position 8,913 of record JAFTCS010000208.1, on the reverse strand, counting down.
ATGCAGAGCTTATGGCACTTGCAAAGCCGGACGCAATGGTACAGCATTGTCTGCCGGCGCACAGGGGAGAAGAGATCACCGAGGAAGTCTTTGAAGCTCACGCAAATGAGATCTTTGAAGAGGCCGAGAACAGACTCCACGCACAGAAAGCAGTCATGGTCAAGTGCCTTGCATAAGTGCGTGATCAAGTTTATCAATATATAAGAAAGCAGCCTGATTCATTCTGGGATCAGGCTAAAATTTTTTGACTTTGAATGCCGGTTTTATTATATGATGATAAAATAACAAATTCTGTAAATAAGGGCTTGAAAAAAAACGCATCCTATTGTAAACTATAGTGGTGCTTTAATTACATGAATGGATGTGACCGTATGGCAAGAATCAGATATATGCTCGCAAGAATAATAAAGATGGATTACGGCAAAATGTTCAGGATAGCAAAGAACGTGTCAAAAAAGTGTGACAAGGGCTTTTTCGGTGTGTTCTTCGACATGATACACTGCGGTATGAAGTTCCAGGCAGGCTACCATGATTATCAGGAGTTTGAATTCTATAACCTCAATGAAGAGCAGAGGGCGACCTATCTTACCCGCGGAAAAAACAACGCCATTATCAAAAAGTACAACGAAAAGGAATATATGGGTCTGTTTGATGACAAGGTGACTTTCAATAAAAAGTTTTCCGATTTTCTCAACCGCGACTGGCTGGATATGAACACCACTACTCCCGAACAGTTTGCCGAGTTTATGAAAAAGCACCGTTCCATAATAGCAAAGCCCATTGACGGACAGGGCGGTTTTGGTGTGGAAAAATACACCGTTGATGACAGCACCGATATTAAAAAGCTCTATGATGACATTATCGGAAAGAACCAGAAACTTGTTGAAGCATTCATAGTTCAGCATCCGGATATGGATGTTCTATATTCAAAGTCGGTGAATTCCATCCGCATGTTCACCTTCTGCAAGGACGGTCAGGGATGCTTCCTGCATGCCATTCTGAAAATAGGCAACGGCGGCATTGTAGATAATTTTTCCAGCGGCGGCATGTACACTTTTCCGGATGACAGCGGCAAGGTCACTGTTCCTGCCATAGACAAGGACGACGTTCTCTATTCAAAGCACCCTGTCACAGGCACCGATATCATCGGCTTTCAGATCCCCATGTTTGAAGAAGCCGTTGAGCTTGTAAAAAAAGCCGCAGAGGTTATCCCTCAGGTACGCTACGTGGGCTGGGACGTAGCCATAAGCGATCACGGCCCTGTGCTTATCGAGGGCAATTCATTCCCCGGCGTTTTCCAGAAGCGCGCAAGCCTGAGCGAAAACAAAACAGGAATACTTCCAAGATACAGAGAATATATGGATATCTGATAGAGTCGGCACTTCGGTGCCGGCTTTTTTAATGTATAAAACTGCTGTTGTATGGCAAACATAATTTTGCAGTTGTTTTCACATAATCAGAAATAAGTGTTTTCGGAGGTTACAGAATGCCGATAAGAACAGGTAAGGGCACAATCAGTCTGCCAGAAGGAGTGTATATAAATTCGTCCGCAGGTGTAGCGGGCAGCAAGGAAAAGGAAGGGCCGCTGGGTAAGGAGTTCGACATTGCCTTCAACAACGACAAGCTGGGCATGGACACCTGGGAAAAGGCAGAAAGCGAGCTGCAAAAAGCCGCAGTAACGGCGATGCTCGAAAAAGCAAGGCTTACGGCGGCTGATATTGACGTAATATTTGCTGGCGATCTGCTGAATCAGTGCATGTCATCAACATACGGCCTGCGTGATTTTCAGATACCGCTGATGTGTCAGTTCGGTGCATGCTCCACAATGGCGCAGACGCTTGCGGCAGCGGCGGTGTTTGTGGCATCGGGGGCAGCAGAGAGGGCTGCGGCTGTCACGTCGTCACATTTCTGTACTGCCGAGAGACAGTTCCGCATGCCGATAGACTACGGAGGACAGCGTTCTCCTACAGCACAATGGACAGTGACAGGTGCGGGTGCGGCGCTGATAAGCCGGATGCCATCTCCTGTGCGCATAGAATCCCTGACCATAGGCCGCATAAACGACCTTAAAGTCAAGGATGCCACAAATATGGGTGCAGCCATGGCTCCGGCGGCTGCCGATACCCTTTTGCGTTTTTTAGCCGATACCGACACCGTACCCAAGAGCTATGACCTGATACTAACCGGCGATCTTGGCAAGGTGGGTTCCGATTTGTTCCGTGAGCTTATGCTCCGCCACGGTGCGGATGTCTCGCAGGTTCACAATGACTGCGGGCTTATGATATTCGACCTTGAGGGTCAGGACGTACACAGCGGCGGTTCAGGCTGCGGTTGTTCGGCGTCTGTGTTCTGCTCTCATATTATGCGCAGGATAGAAAAGGGCGAGCTGAAAAGTGTGCTGTTCATAGCGACCGGCGCGCTGATGTCGCCGACAGCCTCACAGCAGGGCGAGAGCATTCCCTCAATAGCCCACCTTCTGCACCTGAGTGCGTGACCGGTCGGGGGGACTTTTGCGGAAAAGTCCCCCCGTGTCTCGCCTGTCGGCTCGGTCGGCGCTTCTGCTGCGCAGAGGTCTCCACCGGAGACCCGCGCCCCCCGAAAACGCTGTTCGCGCTCAAGGTTTACTCTGACCAAAACTTAACCGATCGCGCCGGCCGCAGAGAGCAAAACTCCTATGTGGTCAGTTTTTTTGTTTTCCATTTGCCGCCGCGCCAGCGTATCACCATCAGTACGCCCCTTACGCATTCGTCAAGGGCAAGGGCTATCCAGAGACCATATATGCCCATACCAAAGGTCACAGCCATAAGATAAGTCCCCAGTACGCTTATCAGCCAGTTGGACACAATGGCGCATATCGTAGGATAAAATACATCTCCGGTGCCGCGCAGACAGGCGATAAGCACCAGATTTGTAGTCCTGCCGAATTCGAGAGCCAGATTGATGATGAGCACCACCGAAGCGATGCCTATGACCTCAGAGTCATCTGTGAATATCGAGATAAGCGGCACCCGCAGCAGTATACCTGCAACGGACGCGCAAAAAGCAATGAGAAGTGCGGTTTTGTGCGACCGTACGCCCTGTCTGTATGCCTCGTCCGTTTTGCCGGCGCCCACAAGATGGCCTATGATTATCTGTGAAGCCTGCCCGATGCTTACCGAGAAAATGTAGAACAGCACAGTTATCATCTGAATGTAGGTCTTGGCGATAAGCTCCTTTTCAGTCAGGCAGTTGAGCACGATGGAGGTTATTACAAGCTGAGAAAGGTTGTAAAGAAAGGTCTCCAGTGCGGAGGGTACGCCGACCTTGAAGAACTTTGCAGTATCCTTTTTCGGAAAGGGTATGAGCAGTCTGAAACAGGACGGTTTTTCTATCCTGCGGAAAAGGACGATGGCCAGCACGATACAGCCTCCCACGCGGCTGAGAACCGTTGCGAAAGCCACTCCGTAAATACCCATTTTCGGGAATCCGAACAGTCCCGGAACCAGTATCACGTCAAGAGCCGTATTTACAATGTTCATGCCGACAGTGACAAACATGGGCAGCTTTGTGTTGCCGTGACTGCGCATTATCACCGTCATGGAGCTTATTACCGCCTGAAAGAACATGAATCCGCCCACGACCGAAAGATACTGCTGCGAGTAGGTGAGAATAGTGTCCTTTGCGCCGATGAACATGAGAATGGGAGCGCTGAAAACAAGCAGAACCACAGATACGATGAGTCCGGCAGCAAGCTGCAGTGCAATGGACAGAGCAGCTGCCCGTGAAGCGTCCTGACGTTTGCCGGCCCCGAGATATTGTGTTATGAGTATCCCGCCGGCACCTGAAATGACCGTGAAAACAATGGTCAGCACCGAAAGAGCCTGGTTTGCAGTGTTCACGCTGGATGCCGCAAGATCGTCATAGCGGCTCATCACAAGCACGTCCACCATACCGAGCATCATAAACAGCAGGGTCTCGACCATCATCGGCCAGACAAGCCGCGGCAGAGTAAGCTCCTGTTTCTGAGGAGGAGAGCTGCTATTCTTATTTTTCATAGATGATCACACCGTTCGGCTGTAAAATGCCGTTGTCGTATAGGTTTGAATAGATGATGTGTCCCTCTGCGGGCAGAGCAACGCTGTTCTTCTCGGCGTTGATATAAACGCCTATGATGCTTTCGCAGCCTTCAGCGCTTCTTGCGTAGTTGAGCAGGCGGGGGTGCTCCCTGCTGTGAGTGAATTTTATATCCTGACTTTTGAGCTGCGGCATAGAATGTCTTACCGAGATAAGCTTGCCGACCTCGCTGAAAATACCCTCGTGCATTCCTGCGTCTATTTCATCCCATGGCATGCAGCGGCGGTTGTCGCTTACAGTCCTGCCCTTTAAGGCTATCTCTGTGCCGTAGTAGATACACGGTGTACCCGGCAGAGTCAGCAGCATTGCAAGCTTTTGCAGCAGCAGATCGGTATTGCCATTGCACTCCTCAAATATGCGGGTGGTATCGTGGGTGTCAATGAAATTGAACAGTACCTCGTTTATCTGCTCCGGATACATCGAAAGACAGGTGTTGAGCGAGTACATAAAGTCTGTGGACGACATGCTTTCCTCGCGGTGCAGACCGTTTATGCAGCCGCATGTGGGATAGTTCATTACGGAATCGTATTCGGCGCCGTACAGCCATGGCAGAGAGTCGAACCATATCTCACCTAACAGGAAAATGTCGTTCTTTATGGGCTTGAGAGTGCGCCGCAGCTCCCGCAGGAAGGTGTGGGAGATCTCGTCGCCGACGTCAAAGCGTATGCCGTCGATATCCCAGTCGCTTACCCAGTGTGAGCATATATCGCAGAAATATCTGATCACCTCAGGATTGTTGGTGTTGAGCTTGGGCATGCCCGACCAGAAGGAAAAGCTGTAGTAGCGTCCGTCGGCGGTATCGTGGTCAGGCTTCCGGATAGTCGTTTCGTCATTTATAAAGAACCAGTCGAAGTATGGGGATGCCTTTCCCTTTTCAAAGACGTCCTTCCATGCGAAAAATTCGGTGCCGCAGTGGTTGAAAACACCGTCAAGCATAATGCGGATACCCAGCTCGTGAGCTTTGGAAACAAGCTCCCCCATATCATCGTCCGTACCGAGTACAGGGTCTATCAGATTATAGTCGAAGGTGTTGTATCTGTGGTAGGTGCTGGAAAGGAAGATAGGGGTAAGGTAGATCCCGTTGATCCCGAGCTTGTGCAGATAGGGCAGACGCTGTGTTATTCCCTTGAGGTCGCCGCCGTACATAACGTGGAACTTGAAGGGCTTGAATTTGCCCCAGCTTTCAAAGCGTTCGTCAGGTTCGCTGCTGCTGCGGCAGAAACGGTCGGGCATGATCTGGTACCAGACAGTGTTTCTGACCCATTCGGGGGGCTTTATCACGTCCGAGGGGTTTATCCAGGGCAGCTTGAAGCACTGACGCGAGCTTTTGTCGGTGGAATCCTTTGGAATGACCTTGTTGTCATAGACAAGATAGCTTTCGCCGCCGCTGACCACCTCAAAATAATACTGCAAGCGCTTGAATTCCGGTTTGATGCGGAAACTCCAGATAAGCTTTTCTTCAAGCTCCATAGTCGGCTGCATGGGGTGTTTCTTGCCATACCATTTCTTTTTGCGTGTCAGCTCAGCTATAAAGGGGTCTGAGCAGATAATGTAGGCCTGCTCGACATCCTTGCCGGTTTGCAGACGGATGACCGCGGTATCCTCGTCGGCAGCATAGCACATGTCAAAAGTGCTTCTGTGTCTGACGGCTGATGTGTTCATAATAAGTCACCTCCGAAAAATATAGCGTATACGAATTTGTATAATATTACCTTTTACAACAGTATAACAGATATTTTAGCATAAATCAACTGCACAATAGTCATATCACTTTGGCAATAATGACCATAGAGAGATTTTGCGGCCTTATAAACGATAACCGTTATTGAATTTATCGGATATTCATTTCTTTCAGAGATAAAATAATCGTTTATAATTCTTAATAAGAATTATAATTCCGGACTTTTTTCATATAATATATAATCGTAATATTATAAATGGAGTGATATATTTTGAATCCCTGGTTGCTTTCAGGAATAATAATACTTCTTGTGATGATGTCTGCTTTCTTTTCTTCCACCGAGACAGCCTATTCATCGGTAAGTCAGGTAAGACTGAAAAGCTATGCCGATAACGGCAACAAAAAGGCAAAAAAGGCCTACCGCATATCCGAAAACTATGACAAGGCTCTTTCCGCCATACTTGTAGGGAACAACATAGTAAACATCGCGGCTTCGGCGCTGTGCACACTGCTTTTTGTATCTTTCTTCGGTGAAGCGAACGGCACTATCCTGAGCACAGTTGTTCTGACGATAGTAATACTTATCTTCGGAGAGGTGCTGCCAAAGAACATGGCAAAGGAAAACAGCGAAAAAGTGGCAATGGATTTTTCAACACCGCTTTACATTCTTATGCTGCTGCTTTCACCTGTCACGTTTCTTCTTCTGAAGCTGAGCACCCTTGCCAAAAAGATAGCCTCCAAGGGAAAGACCGGCAAGGAGCCTACGGTTACCGAAGACGAGCTTAAATACATAGTCGAGAGCATTGAGGATGAGGGCGTACTTGAGGAGCAGGAGAGCGAGCTTGTGCAGTCGGCTCTTGATTTCGACGAAAAGACAGCGGCGGATATCCTCACTCCGAGAGTAGACATGACGGCCATAGACATAAATGATCCTCCCGAGAAAATACGCGAGATAGTTCTGCGCGAGCGTTTTTCACGCATACCTGTTTACCGCGACAGCATAGACAATATTTTCGGCATCCTGCATACAAGAGATTATCTTGAAGCCCTGCTCAAAACCGAAAGCCCGAAACTGAACGAGCTTATACAGCCGGCTTTCTTCATATACCGTTCAAAGACCCTGCCCTCAATATTGGCGGATTTCAAATACAAGCGCCTGCACATTGCCGTTGTTACCGATGACTACGGCGGCACTTTAGGCATTGTCACAATGGAAGATCTGCTTGAACAGCTTGTGGGCGATATCTGGGACGAGGACGAGGAAGTGGAGCGCAAGTTCAACAAGATAAGCGACAACACCTTTGAAATAAGCGGTGACCTGCACATCAATGAGATGCTTGACCTTGTAAAGAAGGATGCAAGGAATTTCTCTACCGAAAGCAAGTCGGTAGGCGGCTGGGTAATAGAGCGGCTGGGAGATATCCCGAAAAAGGGCAGCAGCTTTATTTATGACGATCTGGAGGTTACCGTTGACGACGTTGAGGACAACCGCATCAACACGGTAACTGTCGTGTGCAAGCCCGAAGAAAACAAGGAAGAAGAATGATATTTAAGGGGTGAAACCGGTATGCAGCTCAGTGACCTTGCAGGCAATGAAGAACTAAAATATGAGCTCAGCGAGGCAATGAGTGCCCGCAGCCTTCCTCACGCAGTTATTATCGAGGGTGAAAAGGGTGTCGGCAAGCGCACCCTTGCGTCTATGCTTGCTTCCTATGCGGTATGTACCTCTGAGGGTGTGCGCCCCTGCGGCGTGTGCTCCGGATGTGTAAAGGCAGCGAAGAATATTCATCCGGATATTTTCACTGCAGACGGCATGAACTCCGGGGAGCTGAATATCGAGTCGATACGCCGCATACGTTCGGACGCATATATCAAGCCGAACGAAGCTCCTGGCAAGGTGTATATCCTGCTGAACTGCGAAAAGATGCTTGCGGCGGCACAGAACGCTTTTTTAAAGGTATTAGAGGAACCGCCGGAAAACGTCATGTTCATAATGACTGCGCTTTCTTCTGCGAATCTGCTGCAGACAGTGCGCTCGCGTTCACGGATACTCACGCTATACCCGCCTTCTGTCAGTGAAGCGGCGGAGGTGCTGAAAAAGCTCCGGCCGGACGTTTCACAGGAGATCATCTTACAGTCGGCCGTTGACTGCGGTGGGAACATAGGAGCGTCCCTTGAGCTTATTGCAAGCGGAGGCGAGGAGGAGAAAAAGGCTGCCGAGGAGATATTCCGCGCCATACCGCAGACATCCGAATATGATCTTATGGTTGCTTCCGGAAAAATTGCCCAGAACCGCGCCTTTGCAGTGGCGGTGCTTGACAGGCTGTGCGGTCTTTCATCGGAGTGCGTAAGAGCGTCATACGGAGCCGCAGACGCCGGCAGTACCGCAAAGGAGCTTGCCGGAAAGCTTTCAAGAAAAAGACTTATAAAGCTGCAAAGCACCATCCTTCATGCAAGGGACGTGCTCAATATAAACGTAAACCTGAATTTTTACAGCACATGGCTTTGTGCGGTGCTGAGGTCTGAATGATACGGAGGAAATTATGGCAACAGTTATCGGAGTAAGATTCCGCGAGGTCGGAAAGATATATTATTTTGACCCGGACGGAGAGGAAATGAACAAGGGCGATCTGGTCGTGGTTGAGACGAGCCGCGGCGTTGAATGCGGAGAGGTCGCCATGGCAAACAGGCAGATACCCGACAGCGAGATATCCTTTCCCCTCAAAAAGATGCTGAGAAGGGCGACAAAGGAGGATATTGAAAGGGTAAACGAGAACCGTGAGAAAGAGAAAAAAGCATTTGAGCTGTGTGAGCAGAAAATAAACGAACACAAGCTCAAAATGAAGCTGATAAACGTGGAATATACCTTTGACAACAACAAGATATTATTTTACTTTACAGCAGACGGCAGGATAGATTTCCGCGAGCTTGTAAAGGATCTTGCTTATGTTTTCAGAACGAGGATAGAGCTGCGTCAGATTGGAGTAAGGGACGAGGCAAAGATGCTGGGCGGTCTGGGAATATGCGGCAGGCAGTTCTGCTGCAAGACATTTTTAGGAGATTTCCAGCCGGTATCCATAAAGATGGCGAAGGAGCAGGGGATGTCGCTGAATCCGGTG
>JAFTCS010000002.1 GCA_017454565.1 Clostridia bacterium | reverse complement strand
TACCCTTGGCAACCAACCAGGAACCGTCATCTCTGAGAATGTGTTTCGCGACATTGCCAAGCCCAGCTACGATCACGATCCGAACCATTGGTTCTACCTCTATACCGACGAGATCTCCCCGCCCGAGACCCGGCAACGTGACCCTCAGGGTTATGATACGCACAGCTATCCCGATAGGTCTCGGCTCTATCATTATGAGCCTTGCAGACATGGTTGATTCCATGCTGGTCAACATAAGAATAGACCACATTATGCAGACCGATCCGGATGCGCTGCTGAACGTATACGGTTCGCTTATACCCGATAATGTTCTTAGCGACGGTGCTACCCATACTTTCCTTTACGGCTGTTACGGTATCGCGCTTACGCTGATGATGCTCGTCACAGCGGTCACTCAGGTGTTCGGCACTACGGCGCTGCCCTCGGTAACGGCAGCATGGACAAGCGGCAACAAGGAGCAGCTCAAAAAGAGCATGGAGACCGTCATGCGTGTTACCACGCTCGTAACCATACCCTCGGGTATAGGCATGTCGGTTCTTGCGGAGCCTCTTCTGTCGCTGATCTATCACGGCAGCTCGGTCTCTGATGAGGTGGATATAGGCTCCAGAGTGCTTGTCATAATGGGTATCTCGGTAATATTTATCGCTACGAGTACGCCGCTTTGCAGCATGCTGCAGGCTGTCGGCAGAATGGACGTGCCCCTGAAGCTCTTTGCCATAGGCATGTGCATAAAAATTCTTGTGAACTATATCCTTGTGGGTATTCCTGAGGTCAACATTCAGGGTGCAAATATCGGCTCTATAGTGTGCTACGGCTTTGTTACGGTCATGGCTCTCTTCGTGCTGTGCCGTCAGACCAAAATAGTGCCGGACTTTGTCTCCATATTCGTAAAGCCTCTCCTTGCAGGTGTTGTCTGCGGAGCTGCCGCATATTTTTCGGAAATATTCTTCGACTATTTCTTCCGGCAGACTATCGCGACCGCGCTTGCGGTGGTCACGGCTGTCATAGCTTATATCATCGCTCTGTTTGTGTTCAGGGCTATCAAGAGAGAGGACATCATGCAGATGCCAAAAGGAAATAAAATTCTAAAACTACTTGAAAAACGCAAGCTTATAAGGTAAAATAGATAACGCACCGTAAAAACAGCTTAGGAGGATATTCCTGTGGATTTTTCATTCAAAGACCGCTACAACGTATATGATCTTGTTGAGATCGTGAAACAGCTCAGAGCGCCGGACGGCTGCCCGTGGGACAAGGTCCAGACGCACGAGACTCTCAGAAAGGACTTCATTGAGGAAGTCTATGAGGCTGTTGAGGCCATTGATGAAAAAAGCACGGAGCACCTTCGCGAAGAGCTGGGAGACGTGCTGCTGCAGGTGGTTTTTCACTGCGTGTTAGAGACAGAGCAGGGGAGCTTCACTCTTGACGATGCAGCGGACGAGGTTTGTAAGAAAATGATATTCAGGCACCCCCATGTTTTCGGAAACGTAAATGCCGAGACCCCGGAGGAGGTGCTGAAAAACTGGGATCAGATAAAAATGCAGTCCAAGTCCCAGAAAAAGGCCAGCGAAGCAATGGACAGTGTTTCAAAGGCGCTGCCTGCGCTTATGAGGAGCGAAAAGCTCTGGAAGAAGGCGGAAAGAGGCGGTCTTGAACCCAAGACGCCGCAGGAAGCCTTTGACGAGACACAAAGCAGGCTCAACGAGCTTAAGGACCTTATTGACAAAGACGATAAGGAGGCCTATCAGAAGAAGGTCGGAGAGCTGCTGTTTTCTGTTGTGGGCATGTCAAAAAGCATGAACGCGGACTGCGAAGGATCGCTGTATGATGCCTGTGATGATTTTACAAGTCGGTTCAGAAGCCTGGAGGCTTATGCCGATGAGAAGGGCATTGAGATACAGAAATTAAATCCCGAGGAAATACAAAAGGCTTTGGGATGACATTTCAACACATTAAATAACACGGAGGAAGAACAAATGAACAAGACAGAACTTATCGCTGAGGTAGCTGAAAGAGCTCAGCTCTCAAAGAAGGATGCAGAGAAGGCAGTCACTGCAATGATCGACACTATTGTTGAGAATGTTGCAGAAGGCAATGAGATCCGCATCGTTGGTTTCGGTACCTTTGAGCGTCACGAGAGAGGCGAGAGAAAGGGCTGCAATCCTCAGACAAAGGAGACCATCACGATCCCTGCGTCAAAGGTTCCCGCTTTCAAGGCAGGCAAGGCATTCAAGGATGCTGTTGATAAGTAATATCTGATTCGAGGAAGCCGATCTTACCGTCGGCTTCTTTTTGATTATTACCTGAATCCGTGAAACTTAAATAGAAAAAATGGCTGAAAACAGGATAAACAGAGCTTTACAATCAAAAAAATTATTCTTTGAATATCATCCAATGAGTGCGTTTTCGCCGCATTTCGGCGGCGGGTTACTTTAATTAACAAACCGTTAGTAGGGGGAGCCCCCTGCGAGGGCTCCCTCTCT
>JAFTCS010000207.1 GCA_017454565.1 Clostridia bacterium | reverse complement strand
TTTGTTTTTTTATTCAGCTTTGAAAGCGTCTGCGCACCTCGGCAAGTATCTTCATGTCGTTGTCGTGACTGCACAGGTGCATGGCTTCTTCAAGAGATACCCACAGATAATAGTCTATCTCACTGGGCTGCATGCTGACAGCCGCCTCGGTTGCCCTTGCCAGAAAAAATACCACATACTTCTTTATCTTTCCGAACGGCCGGTAAATACTGGTCTGCCGGAAATTAGGCTCTATAGTCACTGTCAGACCGGTTTCTTCCTTGATCTCACGCAGAGCGGTCTGTTTTTCCGATTCGTTCAGCTCAACATGCCCTTTCGGGAATGTCCAGCACTTTCCGTTATGGTTCTTTACAAGAAGAATTTTTATTCCGTCTCTGGGCGTCTTTCTGTATACCACTGCGCCGCAGGATTTTTCATACATACATATCAGCTTGTCAAACTTTGCGGATATCGTCTCTAAACGTGCCCGTATCTCCGGCTCATAGAATATCTCGTTTACAGGGGCCGCCACAAGACGGGTCTGTATCTTATTCTGAGACGAGGCTATGGCGATTATGGTGCAATCCACTTTGTCAGGGAGCTGCCTGTTTGTCATTATGTATACAGAGCGCATGTCAGTATGGCTGCGTCCCGCAATAAAACCGGAATAAAGTTTCTTCTCGGCAAGTGTGCCGAAGATCTCTATTCTGACGTTTTTTCCAAGCAATCGGCACACCTCCTTTTACAATTATTTGATGATGGACATTATATCGCTCACTCTGAAATGCGTGTTTGCATTCATTACGCTGTTGATAACGAGCACATCCGTATATTTGTTGTTTTTAATGTATTCAGCCACATTGCCCTCATAATACGCAGGGTCAACGATGAAAACCTCATCAAAGTTGGCCGTTGTGAAGGGCGCCAGGGCACAGCCGTAGGAATCCTTGATAATACACAGCTTCCTGCCGGTTTTCTGAGTGGTCTCTACCTTCATATAGGGATTATTTCCCCAGATAAATGCGCTGTATGAGTTTGACCCCTCGGCAAAGGTAGCGATTATGGGTACTTCCTGCTCCTCAGACTTGCCGTTTTCAAGAAGAATGCAGCTTTCAACGAAGGGTATGTGATAATATATTACCGTGTCGGGATTTTTTGCAAGCTCCTTGTTGCCCTCAGGATTTTCGTCCGTCTTAGTGGCTGCGAAAAGCGAACCCTTAAAGTCGGTGATGCTGCCCTTTGTAAGAGCTGACAGCTCGGTTGGTTTTGTTTTTGCCTTATCACAGAATACCTGATATGCGTAGTATGCTCCCAGACCCGTCCAGTTGTGGTCTGTCCTGAAATAGGTGTACTCGTTTTTGTGGTTCTTTTCGACCTCAAAAACGTCTACCGGAGTGACGTCCTCGGTGTAGGAAGAGTATATTTTAGCGATGTTCGCTTTTTCATCGTTCATCTGAGAAAGATATTTTTCCGGCAAGCCAAAGGGTGCGTGATTCGGTACGACCATATTGTATACGTTTACGTCCTTGCCCACTGCCGCTTTAACTGCCGATACTGCCGCAGCATAGCTTTCTGCGGAATCGTCTGTGCCGTAGAACATTTCATATCCGCTGCGGTCATACATGAATACGTTGCCGTCATAGTAGCCCTCTATATCGGGATCAAATGAGGATTCGGGTGCTGAGCTTTGTTTTTCTGACGTCTGCGAAGGCTCCTTGCTCACCGGCACCGAGTTTTCCGGAACGGAGACCGTGCTTGTATCATTTCCGTTTCCTTTGTCTTTCGGGACTAATAAACACACTGCCAGTACAGCAGCAGACAGCAGGATAAGAACAGCAATGATTATCCCGATGACCATGCCCTTGCCAAGTTTCCTGCGGTGCCCGCTGTAACCGCCTGAGTGGTAGGAGCGCTGACGATAGGAGCTATAGCCGAATGATGATCTTCTGCTCATAACTAACCTCTTTCGATACTTTTACATAATTATACCGACTTATAGTATAAATTATTTTGAGTAAAAATACAACCTTATTTACAAAATAAATCGTTTTTTTAATGCGAGAGGGAAATGAGAAAGTTAAATGTTAAAAGTGAAAAGATAAAATGTGTGTTTGAAGAAAAAACTCCCAAAATCGTCAACACAAAAGTTTCGCCCGCCTTTTCAAAGGCGGCAGGGTGCAGGGGTGCGGGTCTCCAGTGGAGACCTCTGCGCAGCAGAAGCACCGACCGAGCCGACAGGCGAGACCAGAGTCCCTGCCCGCACTCCGCAGAGTGCGGAACACT
>JAFTCS010000206.1 GCA_017454565.1 Clostridia bacterium | reverse complement strand
TGTTCAAAGACGATGATGATGCTTTATCCTCTTATGGAGGCTGTAAGGAGCGGCGGAGATCTTGAAAATCTCGGCGGTGACAGCAAATACACCAAAACCATTGTCTGTCCGGATGGCTGTGTTATGTTCAGACTGACAGCTACTCCCCTTGGCAACGAAAATTTCCATAAAGGAAAATTCTGGAAATAAATTGTTTTTTTGATATAAAAAAACCGAAGTGATTCTTATCGCTTCGGTTTTTTGTTTTTCTGGTCATTCAATATTTATGTGCTCAAATCTGAGATCATCTTCGGAAATTTCAATTAAAAGGAATGATGCTCCCTCTAAGCCTGAAGCTGAAACAGAAACTACATTTTCGTTTACAAAATTCTGATGAGAATGACCGACCACAACTATATCATATTCAGCAATTTCTTCGCTTTTACAAGCCCTATCGAAATCGCCGTTTTTCAGGCTGGACAGCGGCAAAAATGGGTATGCGGCATTGATATCTAAAAACAGAAAATGCGAAAAGCGCATCTTATGACCAAGGTATTCTTTTTCATAGGATAGCGGCATCTGCTTGATAAACTGCATTTCCTCGTCTGTAAGCCTTTTTCTTATTCCTTCATAGTAATCTCTCAGGTGTTCGACATCAGGATCGACATCGACACTGTGTTCGGCATAAAGCTCGCAGTTTCCTTTTAGACATATTATTTGGCTTTGTTTCAGACGTTCCAGACACTGGAATTCTTCGTTTCCTCGCTGGAAAATATCCCCTAAAAATACAATTTGATCAGGGGCTTTAGCATTTATCTGTTCAAGGGTTTTGTTCAATGCTTTAAGGTTGCCGTGAATATCTGAGAATACTGCAATTTTCATAGTTGATCCCTTCCTCCCAAAGAAAAATAAAAAGCACCCACTATTGCAGATGCCCTTTGTCAAATATTAATGAAAGATTAATTTTCTTTCTGTATTAATAATAACACAAAATATCAATAATGTCAAGCGGTATTTTGAATTTATATATGCTATATTAAATGCTTATAACCAGTTATTATAGTAGAAAAAGTCACGCATTTGCGTGACTTTTTTCTGGAGGCGCCACCCAGATTTGAACTGGGGATCAGGGTGTTGCAGACCCACGCCTTACCACTTGGCTATAGCGCCGTCTTTGGAGCGGATTACGAGGCTCGAACTCGCTACCTCCACCTTGGCAAGGTGGCGCTCTACCAGATGAGCTAAATCCGCATAATGGCGACCCCGAACAGATTCGAACTGTCGACCTCCTGCGTGACAGGCAGGCGTTCTAACCAACTGAACTACGAGGCCAATGTGGTGGGGACTACAGGGCTCGAACCTGTGACCCTCTGCTTGTAAGGCAGATGCTCTCCCAGCTGAGCTAAACCCCCACAGCTTTCCATCGTTTTTGTCGTCTTGTCCCTGACGACGATAATAATTATATCACAGCTTTTTTGATTTGTCAAGCATTTTTTGAAAAAAATTTCAGATTTTTTTATTTTTGCTCTGAAACGGCGAAATACAGGGATATCCCTACAGGCGAACAGGATATCCCGCATATCATCCTATGATGTCCTTGTTAAAGAGCCTCATAACGTCCATTTTCAGAGGCAGGTTCCTTGGATCCTTCAGCTCCGGATCAGCCGCAAGCAGCTCCCATGCGCAGTTCTGCGCCTTGTTCATCAGCTCCATATTGCAGGCAATATCTGCAATTTTAAGGGGCGGAAGTCCATGCTGAGCGCTGCCGAAGAAGTCTCCCGGTCCACGCATCTTCAGATCCTCCTCAGATATTCTGAAGCCGTCAGTGGTGGATGACATTATCTTCATCCGCTTCACACAGTCATCAGATGTATTATCCGTAATGAGTATACACGAGCTCTCATACTGTCCACGTCCCACACGTCCCCTGAGCTGATGGAGCTGTGAAAGTCCGAAGCGTTCAGCGTTCTCGATGACCATTACTGCCGCATTGGGCACATCTACCCCTACCTCAACGACAGTGGTGCAGATAATCACCTGTATCTCACCGTCACGGAATTTCTTCATAGTGCGGTCTTTTTCTGCCGCAGACATTTTTCCGTGGAGAAGAGCTGTGGTATAGCCTTTCAGGTCGCCTGCCGCCGCATTTTCCGCATAACTCTTCACTGCAAAGAGCTCGCTCTCGCTTTCCTCTATCATAGGGCAGACCACGTAAGCCTGCCTGCCTTCGTCAAGGCGCTGACGAACAAATCCGAAGGCTCTGCTTCGGAGCTTGCCTGTTACCGCATAGGTACTCACCGGCTTTCGTCCGGCCGGGAGCTGGGTTATTGCGGAGATATCAAGATCTCCATATATAATAAGTGCAAGCGTGCGTGGGATAGGAGTTGCAGACATTACCAGCTTGTGAGGAGAGTCCCCTTTTTCTGCCAGAGCTGCTCTCTGAGCCACGCCGAAACGATGCTGTTCATCGGTTATGACCAGTGCAAGGTTCTTGTACTCAACGTCCTTCTGTATTATCGCATGGGTGCCGACTATCACATCCGCCTCTCCGGAGGCTATCTTCTCCCGGAGGGCGGCTTTCTTCTTTGCAGTCACCGAGCCTGTGAGCAGACACACCTTAACGCCGAAGGGCTCAAGGAATCCGGAGAGAGTATTATAATGCTGAGCAGCAAGTATCTCTGTGGGAGCCATAAGTGCAGACTGAACTCCGTTTTTTGCGGCAAAATAGCAAGCTGCCGCCGCCGCTGCGGTCTTTCCGCTGCCCACATCTCCCTGCAATAGGCGGTTCATGGGCACATCCCGGCAAAGATCGCCTACTATCTCAGCCACAGCCTTCTTCTGGTCGCCGGTGAGTTCAAAGGGCAGTCCCTCTGTAAAGGGCTGAACGCTGATGCTGCTGTCCATTTTATACGCAGTATTCTTCCTGCTCCTTGTTTTCATAAGTGACATACCGAGCTGCAATTTCAGCAGTTCGTCAAACGCAAGCCTTCTCCTTGCAGTTTCCGCTGCCATATCACCGGAGGGAAAATGGATATTTTCCAGAGCCTCCTCCAGCGGACAGAGCTCATATCTGCGGAGTATCTCCGGCGGAAGAGTCTCGAAGGGCTCCTTATGCATGATATCAAGTGCCTGCCGCATACTGTTCCTGACCATAGTCACGGAAAGTCCCTGTGTAAGATGATACACCGGCTGTATGAGCACATCCTGATCAGCACTTATATATACCGGAGAGCTTATCTCCTTCCGCAGATAGCTGCCTGTAACTTTTCCGTACATAT
>JAFTCS010000205.1 GCA_017454565.1 Clostridia bacterium | reverse complement strand
GTCTTCCAATAATTTGAAGGGTCAGTCCACCACGTCTGTTTCCAAGTATCATTTTCAGGGCAAGTTCCAGCATTTGCGGGACTCGTACTGTAATCAATAGCCGCAAACTTTTTATTCTTATTTGCAAAGTAGAATTCGCACCAATCGCCGTAATTCATAAGAGCGTTGCAAAGGTCATAAAGAGCTTTTTCCTTATCATTGCTAAGGGAGCTGGCAGTTCCCTGAACAGCTGTCAGATAATCATCAACGCTAAACTGACAAGATGAACCGTTGATAGTAAGGGTCATTTTCTTATCCATATTTTTCGGAAAAGCCCTAACCTCAATGATCTTGTCATTAGCTGTGGTGCCGTAAGCAGTCCATGTTGTAACATCAGCACCGCCGTCAGGGTCGGTAAGGGAAACCTGAACATTATCGTCCGCATTAAAAATAACCTTAACGCCGATCTCAGTGCCTATCGTTGCACCGTATCTAACACTATAGTCCGAGATGTCACCAGAAACTACAGGGTCAGTAGCACTAGCCAAAATATCATCAAATGTTATCCCCGAGGGAACAGCGCCGAGAGCAAGAGCCGCCGCCAGAACGCCCGGGACAAGCTTTTTCATAATTCTATTCATAAAAATCCCTCCTATTATACAAAACGGGAACAGCAGAGAGACCTCTCCACTATAGTTTTATAGTTTATTTTAACATATATTTTAACAAAAGTCAATAGCTGCGGCGCAAAAAAATAGACAAACAGAAGGAGAAATCGCAGTGATTTTTTAACAGAATATAAATTTTCAGGCGCAGGGGGTTGACTTTGGGAAAGTATTGTGGTAAAATATTACGTGCGATCGGGGTGTGGCGCAGATTGGTAGCGCGCTACCTTGGGGTGGTAGAGGCCGTGGGTTCAAGTCCCGTCACTCCGACCAGCATAGAAGTCCGTAAACACGCAGTTTACGGACTTTTTTCTTTGCCCGAAAACAGCGTTTGTCCATTGCCTGTCCATTACTGTCCCAAGGACGCCTTTTGCCCGCAGCTTGTCTTTATCAAACGTATCTTCCTCTCTCTTCCGTCCGGGTCGGGCGGAGGAGTTTCTTTTTTGGAAAAGTCAAGGACGTTTGCTATCGCCTCCAGGCTTGACGGCAGTAATGTCAGCTGTATTGTCGGCGAAGATGATGAACTTCTGGGAGACCACAGTTTCACAAAAGAGCTTCTCGGAAATGCACGCTTCCGGAGTATCCCCGGCGGAAAACACTCGGGCTATACTCTTCCGCTAAAAGACTTTTTTGCGCGAATGCTGCACTACTATGAAGAGGTAATTCCACTTAAAGAGGGGGCAGAATTCTGCTTCAAAAAAACAATCCCTCCTCTGTTTTGCATAACGAAGCGCATATCCAAGCCCGCACATCACAGCAGTCTGCACGGGTTCCGGCGCCTGACAGCCCACGATGAGTTTTTTTGCACAAACTTCTTTACATATGCCCTGATCTGCGGTATAATAGAAATGATCTATCATTATCTTTCAGCAGGTGATATATAATAATGAAAAAAATAAAGAAAAACCATAAGCTGCTTATCGAGATAAGTTTTGTGCTGATACCCGTGTTTGTGGCTCTGATAATCGGAGTGTCGCTGATAATGTACAACTCCACTGTGGACGGCTTCCTTGAAGCTCAGGACGCCAGCATGGAAGTCAGTCTGACCAAGTCGCATGACACCATAGAAGGACTGCTCTATGATAATGATGACTTCAGAAAATGGTGCTTCGATCAGTGGGAAAAGATAGATAAGCTCCAACCCAAACAGCACAGCAGTGATGAGTACACGGAGTATTACGATTATCTGCATAACTATGACGGCTTTGGCGGAACAGTAGAGTTTGCGGAACAGATGCCTTCCGATCTGAAGGAACTGTATATAGATAACCTTTATATGATGCTTTGTGATTATATGAAAAGTGAGACCGTAGAGAACAAATATGACTATATGTTCGTTCTTTATGTTGACGATGATAACTTCGGTAAGATCCTGTGCGACTATGATCCGAAAATAGAAGGCAGAACGCCTTACGACCACTATGATATCGACAAGTCAAAACATCCGGCAATAGAAAAGATACTCAAAGACAATTCCAACAAAATCAGCTTTGAAAGATCAGAGGATTTTCCCGGAGAAGGCAACTATTACATAGCCTATAAGCCTATCAAATTTGACGGAAAGGTCAGAGCTGTAATGGGCATCGTCTATAACTGGGAAGACCTCCGCACCACTATGAGCAATTCAATGCTGAAAGCCCGCCTGCTGGGTATCGGCGGAATCTCGCTGGCTATGGTGATACTGCTCATCGTGCTTTACCGCAGATCAATAAAGCCCCTTACCAAGATACAGGGCATCGTCTGCGACTACACCAAGAACAAGAACAGCGCCGAGGCTCTTGAGCGCACAGCCGAGATCACGGAGCGCAACGAGTTCGGTCTGCTCTCCGACGATATCTCCGAGATGGTAAAGGAGATCGACCACTACACCGAAGAGAACATCCGCATCGCCGGAGAAAAGGAGCGTGCCGAGAAGGAGCTCTATGAAGCCCAGGTAAGCGTTATGGTGAGCCAGATACAGCCCCACTTCATGTACAACGCCCTCAGCTCTATCGCCATGCTCTGCACTGTTGACCCCGAGACCGCCCAGGAGGCCACCGTGGAATTCGCTGACTACCTCAGGGGCAATATGGATTCCCTCAAACAGAAAGCTCCTGTGCCCTTCACAGCGGAGCTGGAGCATCTGAAAAAATATCTCTACATCGAGAAGCTGCGCTTCGGCAAAAAGCTGAATGTGGAATACGACATCCAGGCCACCGAGTTCGTGGTGCCCCAGCTGTCGATCCAGCCCCTCGTTGAGAATGCCGTCAAGCACGGCGTGGGTATGAAGAAGAAGGGCGGCACCGTTACCATAGCCACCAGAGATGCGGGAGAAGCCTTTGAGGTCATAATCAAAGACGACGGTGTGGGCTTCGACACCTCCGCCCCGAGAAAAGAGGACGGCCGCTCTCACGTAGGCATCGAGAACACCCGCAAGCGCCTTAAGGATATGTGCGGCGCAGATGTGATAACCACAAGCGTTATCGGAGAAGGAACGACAGTAAAAGTAGTATTGCCCAAGGAGGTACAGAACAATGAGAATGCTTTGCGTTGACGACGAGCCGCTGGCATTGCAGATGCTGGAGATGTCGATCAAAAAGGCCAAGCCCGATGCGGATGTTACTGCCTTTGAAGATCAGGACGATCTGTTGGAGGATGCGGAAAAGAACGGCTGCGACATAGCCTTTCTTGACATCCACATGAGAGGCATGAACGGCGTGGAGCTTGCCAAGCGCCTTAAAGAGATCAACCCCAAAATGAACATCATCTTCGTGACAGGCTTCTCGGAGTATGCCGGCGATGCCATGAGCCTTCACGCCAGCGGATATATCATGAAGCCGGTGAGCAAGACTAAGATCGAAAAGGAGCTGGCAGACCTCCGCTTCCCAATCGTCCCCAAGAACGATGCCCTGCTGCGGATACAGTGCTTCGGCAACTTCGATGTGTTCACCCCCTCGGGAGATCACGTCCGCTTCGAGCGCAGCAAGGCCAAGGAGCTGTTCGCCTACCTCGTCCACAAGCAGGGCAGTTCCTGCACCTCAAGGGAGATCTTCGCCATACTCTTTGAGGACGAACCCTACGACGATAAGCGTCAGAACCTGATGCAGTCATATATCTATGCATTGAAAAAGAGCCTGAAAGCAGTGGGAGCTGAGGCTGTCCTCGTACACACCTACAACGCCTTTGCCGTGGACACCAAACTCCTGGACTGCGACTACTACCGCTTCAAGGAACTGGATGCAGGAGCCGTAAACTCCTATGAGAACGAGTATATGAGCCAGTATTCCTGGGCAGATTTCCTCTTCGAGGATTATTGAATAAATAACCCCGGCAGCGCCGGGGGGTTCTATTTACAAAAAGCAGTACCGCACGATCCTTGTGCGATACTGCCTTTTGTTGTTTTGTTCTTGATCAGTAACCGATCCAGGGAACGAAAACTGTGGTTCCGTCTGTGTCGATCCATGTGTAGCCTGCGTCAGAAGCATCGAATGTGCCCTTGTGGCCGTTGTCGATGAAGTTTGTTTCAATTACATTTCCGTTTGCATCGTAAACAACTGCGGACTTGGAAGCGCCGGAGTACTCCATCTTGGAGCCGTTAGCATATGCGGTGATGTTGTAAACATTAGCGGTGAGGTCGCCGGTGGAGATAGTTACTGTGATGCTGTAGGTGTAGCTGTTTATCATTACCACGTTGAGCGTGCTCTTGGCGTTGGTCTTGCCGAAGTAGCAGCCTACAGGGAAGCCGTCCTTGGCGTTGTGTACTGTCCAGTCATTGTTCTGTCCCTCGGGAACTGTGCAGAGCTTTGTCTGCTGTGCAGGAGCTGTTGTCTGCTCGGGAGCAACATAACCGTAGCCGCACTCGCCGGGGTGCTTGCCGTTCTCGTTCACATAACCGTAGCCGCACTCACCGGGGTGCTTGCCAAGCTCATTGACCTTATCGGTCTCTGCCTGCTGCTGTACTGCAACGGGAGCTGCCTGCTGGGTCACTACAGGTGCTGCCTGCTGGGTAACTGCGGGAGCAGCCTGCTGGGTCACTACAGGTGCTGCCTGCTGAGTAACAGCCGGAGCTGCCTGCTGGGTAATTGCAGGAGCCTTCTCGGCTGTGTCCTTCTTAGTTGCAGCCTTGGGGGTCTTAGTCTCGCTCTTGACAGTTGTCTTATGCTCGTTCTGAGCAGCCTGTACACTCTGAGCATTCACTGTCTTGGGTGCTTCTGTTGTTGTAACTACCGAAGCAGGAGCCTTGTTCTCGATCTTGTTTGCGGGAGCAAAGGCTGCCATAACTGCGAGGCCTGCTGCCATTGTTGTTGCTGTTACCAGTGCGGATATTGCTGCGATCATTGTCTTGTTGTTCTTAGTTGCCTTTGTGTTTCTCATAACGTTCTCTCCTCTGTTTGTTCTTACTTCCTTGTTTGTTCTTGCTGTGTTGTTCATGATCTTTTCTTCCTTTCAGTTTTTTAAGTTTTTTGTTTTGGGGTCATCCCCTTGCTGTGTCTATATAATAACACCCTCATCCTTGCAAGAACCTTGCACATTTTTGCAAGATTTCAAAAAAATCTGAAAAAAGTTTTGTTTTGGATACTTGCACAGGCAAATCGCCCCGCACGACCGATCTGTTGTATACATTTCACAATACCTTTTTATGCATATCATCCCAGTTGAATGCGATGCCAAGCAGCGTGTGATGATCCGTTTTCAGCCAGAACGGTAACTGACTTGCCGGGCAGCTGGTCAAAAACGGGCTCAGGACACTATCGTTTATCTGAAACAACGCAAACAGCGGCCCCCCTTTTTTTCAAGGGAGACCGCTTATGTTTTTTATTCGTCTTCTTCTGTTTCGCCGTAGTTTACGATGCTTGTAAAAGCACTGTCGGCGCTGAAGCTATAGCTGCTTACCTTCAATTCAGTGCCGCCCATAACGTCCCGCAAGAAGCCGTCCATGCTTGCATTGTCCATATCAACTCCGTCGATCGTATAGCCGGAGAATGCCTGATCGCCCGTTATTCCTGCTGTCGACATTTCATAAGTGCCTGTGTGATCGAGCTTTTTGAATACACCGTTATCGATCTCAAAGAACATAAGATCGGCTGAGGAGCCATGAGCGCCCATTGCGTAGATCGTTTCCACCATTATCACGTTGCTCTTTCCTGTGTATCTGACTTGGTTAGAGTTTCCATAGAGGTCATCAGGTGTTGCAAATTGCAGTTCATTGAGGTTTCCGTCATCGTCACTGACAATGACAGACTGATTCATCTGCATATAACTATCATCTGACGGAACTGATGACCTTGCTAACAATTCAGGTCTGCCGTCGCCGTTCACATCGGCGAGACCGAAATAAGCGTTACTGTGCGTAGCATCGTATTCTTGTATAAAATAATAATATGACTTCTGCCAGCCTGTGAGGTCTTCG
>JAFTCS010000204.1 GCA_017454565.1 Clostridia bacterium | reverse complement strand
GGTTTGGCCTGAATTACGGCTCTATCCTGACATATTATGCTTTATATGATGTTGTAAAGAGCATGGGCTACAGTGCCGTTATGGTAAACAAGCCCGAGGTCCTCTGGCGCCCGAAATATGCCGACAGGAATACAGTTGCAAACAAGTTCATATACAAATACTGCGAAAACAACGTCACTCAGTGCTATCACAGTTCGATGGACTACAAGGTCCTCAACAAGAACATTGACACATTTATTGTCGGTTCTGACGTAGTGTGGCACTATCAGATCTGCGGACGTGAAGCCGGTCAGTTCTTCTTCCTTGATTTCGCAAACGACGACAAAAAGAAGATCGCCATGGCAAGCTCCTTCGGCGCGGGCTATGACGCTCCCGAAGAGGACAGGATGTGGTCCGAATACTTTATGAAGAAGTTTGACTACATAGGTGTGCGCGAGGACGAAGCTGTAAATATCTGCCGTGACGTTTTCCATTCGGATGCAGACAAGATAATGGACCCGGTTTTCCTGTGCAATCGTCAGGTATATCACGACCTTGCGGCACATTCCGATGCTGATGTATCCGAAAAATACATTTCAAGCTACTTCTTAGGCCCCGGCGAAGAAAAAGCACAGCTCTTCCTCAAAATCGCAGAGATACTCGACTGTAAATATTACTGCCTGCCCAACCCCAACAATCCCGAAAACTTCACAAAAAAGACCGGTCTGCCCGTTGTACAGGACCCCAGCGTTGAGGACTGGCTGAAATATTTCCAGAATACACAGTGCTATGTGGGCGACTCTTTCCACGGACTCTGCTTCTCAATAATTTTCGGCAGACCATTCGTGTGCATAGTCAATCAGGGACAGAGCCTTGCAAGGTTCCGCACTCTGCTGGCAACAGTCGGCCTTGAAAACAGGATGATCAATATTGACGCCGAGGATACCTCTCCTGAGGTCATTGAGCAGCGCATCCGCGATATTCTCGCTCAGGAGATCGACTACGACAAGGTCTGGGCAATAATTGACGAAAAGGCAAAGGAATCCTATGATTGGCTGAAAAACGCTATCGGATCAGAGAAAAAGGCAGCCGGCGAAAGCGATCTTCCAAAAATAAGAAGCAAGAAAATGGCAGGTCTTGATCCTGCAACGGTTGCAGGTGTGCCCGAAAACGTGTGTACCGGCTGCTCCGCCTGCGCAAATGTCTGTCCGGCAGACGCAATTACCATGAAGGAAAACCAAGACGGTTTCATAATGCCATCGGTAGACCCCGAAAAGTGCATCAGCTGCGGCAAGTGCATCAAGACATGTCCCGCAGTAAATACCGCTGTGGACAACGCTCTCAGTCCTGAGATCTACTCTGCCATGGCTCAGAACGAGGTGAGGAACCTCAGTTCTTCCGGCGGTATGTTCACCGTACTGGCTGAAAAGGTGCTGGAGCTTGGCGGCTATGTGTGCGGCGCCGTATTCGACAGCGGCGAGCTTGAAGTGCGCCACAGAATTGCCGGAACAAAAGACGAGCTTGCCGCCATGAGAAAAGCAAAGTATGCGCAGAGCAATATCGGCATGCTTTACCGCGATGTAAAGAAGCTCCTTAAAGAAAACAAGACGGTGCTGTTCACCGGCACACCCTGTCAGGTCGCCGGTCTGAAGGCATATCTCGGCAAAAAATACGAAAACCTGTATGTGGTCGATATCCTCTGCCACGGAGTACCCTCACAGAAACTGCTCCGGACATATATAGAGGAGATCTCGCATCTCCCCGAGATAATGACGGATGACGAGCCGCCAAAGCCCACTAACATAATATTCCGTGACAAGGAGCGTCACGGCTGGAGAAGCAGCACCTTTATCCGTGTTGAGTTCGATAACGGCAAGGTCTATGAAAGCAGCCTTAAAGACGACGACCCGTTTGAGCATGCTTTCCATGACAAGTTAGCTCTGAGAAGCTCCTGCGCCGACTGCATGTTCTGCGCTTTCCCGAGGCAGGGCGACCTCTCCATCGGAGATTTCTGGGGCATACAGGATATTGAACCCGGCATGACCGATAAGCTGGGCACCTCTATAATATTCGTGAACAATCCTCAGGGCAGACAGCTCTACGACTCAATAAAGCACCGTCTGCTGAAACGCAAGAAGATGGCTGTTCAGACCAGCGAAATAAAAAAGAACCGGGTTCGTGCGCTCTATGCTCCCAGCCCTCTCCGTAAGCGCTTTATGGAGCTTTTCCGCAGTCACAGCCTTTCAGACAGCGTGAAAATGGTCACAAAAAATCAGTATGATGTGGGCCTGGCAGTAAACTTCTACGCTGTAAACTTCGGCGGCGCCATGACCCATTATGCTCTCTATCACGTTCTTGAAGATCTGGGTTATTCCACACTTATGATCGAGCGCCCCCGAACCGCAAAGAACATCGACAAGGTAACTGATTCCTACGGCAAGATACATCTTGCCCCCCTCTTCCCCCCATACGCTGTTTCCAAAACCTACAAGGACAGGGACGAGATGAGGAAAGTGCTCAACAACAAGTGCGATATGTTCATGGTCGGCTCCGACAAGCTCTTCAACTTCGTGCTGTATACTGCGCTTGACAAATACACCTCCCTTGACTGGGTAAACGATACCAAGAAAAAGATTGCCTATTCCGCTTCCTTCGGCCGCACACTGGGCAACCCTAAGGTACACAGCGAGCTTGCATATTATCTGCAGCGCTTCGACCATTTCTCCTGCCGTGAGGACAGCGGCGTGACCACTGCAAAAGAGGTATACGGCGTTGACAATGCCGAGTGGGTGCTTGACCCTGTGTTCCTCTGCGACAGCAGGCACTATCAGGCCCTCATTGACCGCTGTGAGAGAAAGACTCCCGAAAAGTACGTCAGCTCATATATCCTTGATCCCACAGACGAAAAAGCGTCTGTAGTACGCTGGTTCAAGGACAGGGTCGGCGGAGACTGCGAGGTATTCTCAGAGTATCAGAGAGCGGATTCCTATTATGCGCCTTTGGGCGATCTCTACAAAGGGCCGCTTATGACCGAGGAAAGACTGCAGAGCATCGCAAACTGTGATTTCTTCGTCACCGACTCATTCCATGGCATGTGCTTTGCAATACTGATGAAGAAGCCCTTTGCCGCCATCGTAAACGACAGACGAGGCGCTTCCAGATTCTACTCCATAGCCAAGATGCTCCATCTTGAGGACAGACTTATCACCAATATTAAAGAGACAGATCTGAGCCGTTTCGAGAAGCCCATAAATTATGATGAGGTTTACACTGTGCTTGAAAAAGAGCGTGAGCGCTGCATGAAATGGCTGAAGAATGCTCTTGCTGCTCCCAAGCTTGCCGCCATGACCGAATACGACATTATGCGCGAGCTGCTGGACGAGCAGGAAAAGAAGATAAACAGCCTTAAAGACCTTATCCTCAATATGACTGCCAATATTTCGGATGATATCTCCGCAAAGAATGACATAATTGATTATCTCTCCGCCCTTAAGGACAACACCAAGGGCAACATTGTGGTCATCTCCGTAAAGGATACTCCCGGACTGGCGCTCAACTCATTTGTTTCCGCCGGTCTGAATGCACTGGGTCTGAAAACCAACCTTGAAGGTCAGCACGGACACAGCTACATTGCAGTAATCAACGGCGGCAAGGTCATATTTGAGAAGCTCGGGCAGAATGAGGACCCGACAATTTATGACACCACAATAGGCAAAAACAGCATTCACATCACAAGCCGCGTTTACCGCAACGGCAACGAGGCAATTATTGAGATAAACGGCAAGAACTATTCCGTGAACGGCCGCGGTCTCAACATAGTCGTATACAACAAGGCGTCCCAAACTGCACTCGACTCTGTATGCTTTGACACCCACATAAGCGACTTTACCTGCACAAGATAAAAAATGTTTGTTCAGGAAAAACTCCCCATAATCGACAACACAAAAGTTTCGCACTCCGCAGAGTGCGGAACACTCTTAACGAAAGTGCTCCGCAAGGGGTGAATCACTGACAGTACGAATAAAGCTTCTCACCGACGGTAGGCGGTACGCTTAACTTTTGAAGCAAATATT
>JAFTCS010000203.1 GCA_017454565.1 Clostridia bacterium | reverse complement strand
GTATGCTTTTACTCATAAGACAACGGCTCCTTTGAGTTTCTTTGGATGGTTAAGCAACTCCATTTTAACTCTTTTCGCAGCCGTTGTCTTTATTTTTGTGCATTTTTCAAATTTGCTCATTTATAGATTCTTACTTAGAGTGATATCCGAAGGGGTGTGGGGGCGACCGGAAAGCCCCCACAATCAGCTGATGATTTATCAAAGTATAAATAATAATGTCGTTTACTATAGACACGACCGGCAGCCGTGTGACTGTCGGTCGTTTTTGATTATCAGTAATGATAATTTTCGTACTCGAAGGCGTCGGCGTCCTCATCGTTGGGGTCGGTTCTGCCGCGGTGTACGTATTGTTCGGTGACCTTCTCAAGCTCATGTATGGCTTGCATAAGCTCGTTACGGCAGTCACCGAATTGATCGTTGCGCTTGTCAAGCAGTTCTATGCGGGTTATGCAGGTCAGATAACGGTTTGTCTGGTTGGGGCCGTAATCTTTTCTGGCGTTTTCCCTCATAGCGTTAAGCTGTTCGTCTGTAAAATACCTCATGTTGGTCACCTCGTTTAAATCGAAAAGCGACAGGATAGCTCCTGCCGCTTATAGTGGTTTTATGTCAGACTCATTCCTCTGTATTCTTGCACTTTACGCGATTCATTCTGCAATAGCGTTTTACATAATTGTTGGTTGCAGAGCAATAAACTACAAGAGTACGGTTTGAACCATTAAATGCGTTCTCACCTATATTTGAAACAGTATCAGGAAGAATGAGCGTTCTGAGTGTGCCGCACTTGCTGAAAGAGCCGTAACCGATGCTCTCAAGATGCTTCGGGATGTTGACTGTCCTGAGGGAGCCGCAGCCTGTGAACGCGCCGTCGCCGATCTCTGTTACAGCCTCGGGAATGTTCACGGTGGTGAGTGCTTCGCACCAACTGAATACACTCTTGCGGATATCCTTGACAGACTCTGGGATAACTGCCTTGACAAGTGAACGGCAGCCGCTGAATACGTTCTCGGGAAGCTCCTCTACACCATCAGGCACTGTGATCTCGGTAAGAGATTCGCAGTTGAGGAATGCATGCTTGCCAATGCTCTTTATGGATGACGGAATGCTGAATTCCTTAAGTCTTTCACAGCCGCTGAAGGTACTCTGTCTGATTCTTACTATGGTAGAGGGAATCACTATTGATGCAAGCGACTTACAGCCTGCAAATGCTCCTCTGCCTATGTCAAGCAGACCTTCGGGCAGATTGATGGTCATAAGCTTCTCACAGTTTTCAAATGCACTTTCACCGATCTTGAGGAGGGTGGACGGCAGTTCAATGGACTGGAGAGTTTTACTTCCTGCAAAGGCGGAATCCTCGATGACCTGAATGCCTTCGGGAATGATCACGCGGGCACCTGTTTTTGTGGACGCCTCTGCTGCTGTAAATACGGAAAGGTTATCCGGAAGAACAATATTTGTACCTGAAGCATTGCTGCCTGATTCCGGTTCTGCCGGTTTCTCTGCCGGTTGTTCTGCGGGTTTCGGCTCCTCATGAGTCACAGGTGCCTTTGGCTGAGCCGGCGGCTCCGGACGCTGTTCGGGAGCTGCTTCTTTAACTGTATTTTCTGCGGGAGCTGCTGCAGGTGCCGGCTGAACTGGTTTAGGCTGAGCAGGCTGCTGCTGACCTGGCATCTGTTGACCGGGCATGGACGGCATTCCGGGCATTTGCTGGCCGGGCATCTGCTGGCCTGGCATCTGCTGACCGGGCATGGGCGGCATTCCGGGCATCTGCTGACCGGGAGCCTGCTGACCGGGAGCCTGCTGCATCCAGGGGTTGTATCCCCAAGGCATCTGCTGCTGCATGTCGCCGTTCTGAGGCATCTGCTGCATCCAGGGGTTGAATCCCCAGGGCATCTGCTGCATATCGCCGTTCTGAGGCATCTGCTGCATCCAGGGGTTGTATCCCCAGGGCATCTGCTGCATATCGCCGTTCTGAGGCATCTGCTGCTGCATCCAGGGGTTGTATCCCCAGGGCATCTGCTGCTGCATGTCGCCGTTCGGCATCATCTGCTGCATCCAGGGATTCTGTACTGTTGCCATCTGATTCTGTTTATCATCCTGAACCTTCTGCTCGGGTGCTTTTGTTTCTTCGGGCTTGGGTTCTTCCTTGGGCTCCTCTTTAGGCTCTTCTTTAGGCTCTTCCTTGGGTTCTTCCTTGACTTCCTCCTCCGGTTTTTCTTCCGGCTTATCCTTGGTTTCCTCCTCGGGTTTATCCTCGGTTTCATCATCCTCGGTAAAGTCGAATATCAGGCGGCCGCTTGCGTCCTTATAGGGAGTGAAAGAGTCATCTTCATCGTCATTTTCATCGGATTTTTCTTCGGCCTTTTCCTCAGGCTTTTCTTCGGCAGCCTTTTCAGGCTCCTTGTTATCCTCGTCGGACTCCTCGGTAAAGTCGAATACAGGCGGCTCATGCCTTACGCCGCTTTCGTCTGTGAATGAGAAGTGTGTGGATGAAGCGGCTTCCTCGGCCTTTGGCTGTTCCCCAGGCTCCGGTTTTTTCTCCGGCTCCGTTTCGGACTCTTTTTCAGGCTCGCTGTCATCTGTGGTCTTGACCGGCACTTTGGGAGGTGTGCCGTCATTATCGGAATCATTGTTATGGAAGAAATCGAATACGGAGGAGCGTGTCTCCTTATCCTCATCCTCCTGTTCGGAGAATTCATCTGCTGAGGCATCGCCCGAACCGATAAGACGCCTGTTGGGGTTGGCGCCGGCGCTGCCTGGCTCATGGATATTCTCCGGCATCTGATGCATGTGTATGTTTGGCGTAATACCGAACATGGGAACGTTCCAATCAAGTGCATAAACGAAGCATTCTACAACGTAGCTTGCCCATTTTTCCGCCATGCAGGCGTCTGTGGTGAGCACCTTTATAGACTGGAGGATAGCAATACATTTGTCGATCTCTGACTCGTCATGCGCAAGATACAGCGCATTACACATACCCTGTTCATAAGCGTCAAGAAAGACCTTTCTCTCCTGCTTCAGGTCGGGAATAAACTCGTCGAGCAGAGCTTTGAGCTGGATACCGTCGATAATAACATCCACTCCGTAGGTTTTGACGATATACCGCAAGGCTTCCTTTGCATCCTGGAAAGTAAGTTTGTCTTCCTTTTCCTCTTCAAGCTCGGCGCCGCAGAAAGGGCATCGTATAATAAGGCTGGCACGGGCATTTGTTTTCCACTCACTGCCGCACTTTTTACACTGCATTATATATCACCGCCTTTTGTGGAATTATAACTACCAAGTGAACAGATAGGATAATCGGTTCCTCTTTGAGTCATGTTAAATAATTATATATAAATAATACCAAAAATTTTATGAAGTTTCAAGTGGTTGTTGTGACATATTTTATGATATGTAAAGCTTCATAAAACATACGGGTGACTCACGGAGGATATTGTACAGGCAAAAAAAGATGTCTTTAAAAAAACGGAGAATCCGAATTTCCCAAAAAACACCTTGCAAGCTCCGTACAACGGAAGTTCATGATAGTAAATACATAAGTATTATACTAATTTTTCGGGATTTTTT
The DNA here is from genome assembly GCA_017454565.1 of Clostridia bacterium. Taxonomy (GTDB): domain Bacteria; phylum Bacillota; class Clostridia; order Oscillospirales; family Acutalibacteraceae; genus UBA1213. Next base: position 11,004 of record JAFTCS010000203.1, on the reverse strand, counting down.
CAATAAATTTTTTATAAAATCTATAAAATAATCCGAAAAATATTGCACGAATTTTATATATGAAATTTACCTATTTTGAACAACACGATGCTTTTGTGATACATCTCATGCAAAATGCAGCCTTTTTGCGGTGTTTATTACAGCTATGGGTAAAAGTGTCAATATTTGTTGCAATATGTCCGGCAATGGGGTATTATTGTAGTACAGAATAATTTCTCAGGAATACAGGATAAAAGAGGTGCCCTTATGAAAGCGGATATTGCCGGAAATATCAGACAAAAATTTTTTCCATACAAACATCCCGGAGATTTCTTTAAGGATATTGCCGGAGGGATCATCATTGCGCTGGTTTCCATTCCGATATCAATGGGCTATGCACAGATCTCCGGTTTGCCCATGCAGTACGGACTGTACGGCTCGGTGCTGCCGATCCTGCTTTTTGCCCTGCTAACAAGCTCCCGGGATTTCGTTTTCGGTGTGGATGCGGCTCCGGCAGCGTTGGTCGGCACGACCATCGCAGCGCTTGAGATAACCCCCGGTTCGCAGGAAGCCATGCAGATAGTGCCTCTTATTGCGCTGTTCGTTTCGGGGTGGCTGCTGATATTCTTTATTTTCAAGGCAGGGCGCATAGTCAGATACATATCCGAGCCTGTTATGGGCGGCTTCGTTTCGGGAATATGCTGCACCATAATACTCATGCAGATACCAAAGCTTTTCGGAGGTGCGGCAGGTATAGGCGAGGCTCCTGAGTTGATAGAGCATATAATCAGCGAGCTGAAGGAATTCAACGGCTGGTCAATGCTGATTGGCTGTCTTGTGATTTTTATTATAGTTCTGTTCAGGCACATTGCGCCAAAGATACCCATGTCCGTTGTAATGATGGCATCAGGAGTGATACTCGGCTGCTGTCTGCCGCTTGCAGACATCGGAGTCAATATGATGCCTGAGGTTGAGCCGGGATTTCCTGCTCCTAAGCTGCCGGTCGTAGGTTTTGATCTGGAAGAAATATCAGAGGTTCTGTTCCATTCCCTGAGTATTGCGGCAGTTATTTTAGCGGAATCGCTGCTGGCATCAAAAAGCTATGCGACAAAGGACGGCTACAAGCTTGATGCCAACAGAGAGATACTTTCATATTCCCTTGCGAATTTAGCGTCATCCCTCACGGGGTGCTGCCCGGTCAACGGCAGCGTATCAAGAACCGGCATAGCGCGTCAGTTCGGTGTAAAGTCCCAGTGGATGTCGGTTTTTGCTTCCGGTGCAATGGTTATCGTGCTGTTTGCGGCTAATCCGCTTATAAGACTGCTCCCTGTGCCGGTGCTTACGGCTATTGTCATCAGCGCACTTATAGGTGCCTGCGAATTCGGGCTTGCAAAACGTCTGTTTAAGGCGAGCAAGCAGGAATTCCTTATCTTCATGGGTGCATTCCTTGGCGTTCTCGTTTTCGGAACGGTGTACGGTGTTATCATCGGTATTGTGCTTTCGTTTTTTGCGGTGATTGTAAAGGTCGTTACACCTCCGAGGACATTTATGGGAGTTATCCCCGGCAGAACAGGCTTTTACTCTCTTGAAAGGAGCCGCGAGGCCCGTCCGCTGAAACGGGCTGTTATATACAGGTTTGGCGGGAACATGTTCTTTGCAAACACCGATGTCATTAAAAACGACATTGAATCAGCCGTGAAAGATGACACCACCTGCGTTATAATCAATGCCGGTGCTGTGAGCAGTATTGACACTGCTGCCGCTGAGGAGCTGCTGTACCTTTATAAGCATTTCAGAAGCAAAAATATAAGATTTTACATGACAGGGCACATCGGCACTGTAAATGACAGTCTGCGCCGTTTTGGCGCCGACGAGCTTATCAAAAACGGCGCTGTGCGCATGACTATTGCGCTTGCCCTGCGTGACGCCGGAATAAAAAAGCCTTACGAGCCTGAGGGCGGCGGTACGTCGGAGAAAGCTGAAAAAAGCACGGAAATTGAAGGTGACGCCGCCGACCAGGGCTTTTTCACCGGTTTGCAGGCTGAGCTGGAATGGGCTCTTGGCGACAGCGCAGAGGACTTCAGGAAACAACTGACAGAGGAAATCTATCAGAGTCTCAAAAAAGACAAGGAACTGACCGGCGAGACCATCGAAAAGATATCCAGCCTGACAAGGTGGGGAAAGCTGAACATGTTTGACGAGGATGAGCTTCTGGACAGACTTGAAACCAGACTGCTTGACCGCGCCATTAAGCACCCCGATCAGGCCGAAAGGATAGTGAGCGCCCTTGAAGAGCGCAGAAAGGTAATAGAAACGGCGATGCCCGCTATTGATTCTAAAGCAATGAAGCGTCTCAGCAAGCGCCGGCTTGAAAGAGCATACAGACTGTACAGTAACGATCCTCAGGCCTTTGAACACCGTAAGAAAAAGCGTCTGAAATATCTTTCTATTTTAGATAAGACCAACCCTGAGCTTGCGCAGAGGTACCGCGCGGTTTACAAGGAACTGCTTTCCATGTACGAAGAAAAGGATGTAAATATTTGATTATTTCATCAAAGGAAAATGCGATTGAAGTTTGTGAGAGAATAGATACAAAATTTTTAAATAAAGTTTTGTATATTTGTTGATTGACAAACAGGCCGTAATGAAATATTATTATTCTGTATCGGTATCTGAACTGGAGGGGATCAGCATGAACACTGATATGCTATATGAGTATTACGGCCGTGAGAAGAACGATCTGGAGTCTTCCGTCATTCCGTTTGTAATAATGCAGAAGATAGGCGCTGAGGTGCACGTTACTCTGGTGTCGGATGGTCTGTGCAAGCTTTACTGCGCTGACAGGACAGAGGTTGCATATACCCTTGAAAACGGCATATACACCACCGTTCACCCTGAGGATGTGGAAAAGGTATCCTCCGCCATGACTAAATTCTATGCTGAGGGCAGACTGAATATAGTATTCAGAAAGTTCATCAACGGTACGTTCCGTACGGTGTATGCACAGGGCAGCAGCTATTATACGGATTCCGGCGATAAGCTCCATACTATATGGTGCGGAGATGTTACGGACATTGTAAATGCCGAAAAGATAAATAACTATTATGACAAGCTTACCACTCTGCCCAACATGTCAGCCTTTGGCATGCTTGCCGAGCAGGAGCGCAGAAGGATGCAGAGCAAGGGCATTGTTCCGGCGATGGTTTATTTTGATATAAGAGACATGAAGGCCATAAACGAGAAGTACGGCTTTTCGAGGGGGAACGGTATTCTGTCGGGTACTGCTTCGGTTCTTAAAGACGTGTTTGAAAAGGACGCCATAGCCAGATTTTCTGACGACCACTTTGTTGTTATGACCGGCAAAAGGCACCTGGAGCAGAAGATCGAGCAGGTGAACGATCAGGTACTGCGCAATCCCATGGGTATACCTGTGCAGCTTTGCGCGGGCATTTATATAGATGACAAGGGTGAGCTGGATATCTTTGCCGCCATAGACAGAGCAAGGATAGCCTGCAAGACCATCAAGGGCGACTATACACGCAAATATCACGTTTTTGACCGCGATATGTTCACAGAGTACCGTCAGCGCAGGCATGTTCTCAATCACTTTGACGAGGCGCTGGAAAAAGGCTACCTCAAGCTGTATTATATGCCTATTATAAGGACGGTCACGGGCAAGATCTGCGACATGGAGGCCCTTGCGCGATGGATGGACCCAGAAAAGGGTCTTTTGCCGCCGGCACAGTTTATTCCTGTGCTTGAGGACAACAGACTTATAAATAAACTTGATTTTTACATGCTGCGCAAGATATGCGAAAGTCTTGACACTCAGAAACAGCTTGGCATGCCGCTGGTGCCGGTGTCTGTCAATATTTCGAGAACGAATTTTGAAGTCTGCGATGTGTTTGACGAGGTGCTCTCCATCGTAAACGAATACAATATAGCCCACCATCTTCTTACTGTAGAGATAACCGAGAGCGCGTTTATCAAGAACCAGCAGTTCCTCGCCAATCAGATAAACCGTTTCCGTGAAGCCGGCTTCAATGTCTGGATGGACGATTTCGGCAGCGAATATTCTTCACTGAACACTCTGCAGGAGTACAGCTTTGACCTGATAAAGCTTGACATGCGTTTTATGAAGAATTTCAGTCTGACCGGCAAGAACAGGCTTATTCTCTCGGATGTGCTGAATATGATATCCAAGCTTGGAGTAAGCACACTTGCAGAGGGTGTGCAGACAAAGGAGCAGCTCCGTTTCCTGCGTGATGCGGGCTGTGATAAGGTACAGGGCTTCCTTCTGGGCAAGCCTATGCCTTGTGAGCATTTCTATCAGGAGAGGATATACAACGGTCTGCAGTATGATGATGTGAACAAAACCTCTTACTATGACAAGATATGCACCACCAGTCTGGAGCCTCATCTTCTTATGTCGGGTCTTGGCGGCTTTATAGGTGACAGCGATACAACGCCCATTGCGGTGCTGGAGTTTCATGACGGCGTTTTCCGTATACTAAAGGCAAACAACGCCTACAAATACTTTCTGGAGCAGATCGGTCAGGACAAGGACATGATAAACAACGACTACTACGAGTGGTACAAGACGCCCACACCCGGTTTTCTGGATGCGGTGAAGAAGTGCCTTTCATCCCGCAGGAGCGAGACTATAATCAATGTTGAAGAAAACGGTACGAGAGTATCCGCAAATATATCATTCATCGCCTATGACGCAAAGACCGAGACCGGTGCAGTGCTGACTGTCATCACAAAGGTTGACAGTCTGCTGTCGATGATAACGCCTAAGCTTGAGTCTGAAAGCGAAACTGTTGAGACACCCCTGCCGCCGTCCGAAACGGAAGAAGCTCCGGAGCAGGAAAGCACACCCGGACATACAGAAGAATAAAAGAAAAAAACGACAGATCACATGACCTGTCGTTTTTTTGTGCCGGCCAGCGTGACGCTGGATCCCTGTTCGCGGGGTTCGCTGCGCTCTGAGTTCAAGGCGAAAATTTAATGCTCGCGGTGCGTGACCGCACACGACCTGTTCGCGGGGGAGGATAAACAAAGGGGAGACTACACCGCACCGCGCACAGCGGCTTAGTATCAGCCGCGATCAGTTAAGTTTCGACTTGAGTGAACTGTCAACGCGAACAGCGTTTTCGGGGGCGTGGGTCTCCGGTGGAGACCTATGCGAAGCAGAAACGCCGACCGAGCCGACAGGCGAGACACGGGGGGACTTTTCCGCAAAAGTCCCCCTGACCGTCACGCTGTGCTGACGATTATATAACGGCAAAGAATGTCATGAACATCAGCTTGATGTCGTAGAAAAAACTGAATTTGTTGATGTATTCAAGATTGTACTTCATTTTCTGCGGCAAAACAGTGTTTACATATACGTCGTCGGTGTTTTCGGCCCCGTCAAGCAGTTTTTCCTCGTCCTTGAATTTTATGCTTGCAAGTGAGGTTATCCCGGCAGGCATGAGCAGGGTGGCGTACATTTCCGGCGTGTAGCGGTCAACGTATTTCGGCACCTCGGGACGGGTGCCCACAAAGGTCATGTCGCCTTTAAGCACGTTTATAAGCTGGGGCAGCTCGTCAAGACGGCATTTGCGCAGGAATTTTCCTGCTCCGGTGATGCGGCTGTCGTTTTTGACAGTTACCTGAGTACCGCGTTTCTCGGCGTCAGACACCATTGTGCGGAACTTGAAGATACTGAATGTCCTCCCGTACTTTGTCACGCGCTTTTGCAGAAAAAACACCTTGCCGTGGGAATCGCACTTTATCCATATTGCTATTATCAGCATGAAGGGCAGGCATATAATCAGCATGATAAGCGCTGTCAGAAAGTCAAAGCACCGCTTGACGATAAGACTGCCCGTTCTGCGGGAAAGTATATCATAATATGGGCGCACTTCATTGTTTTTGAACTCCTCCGGCAGATTCTCCCATTTCTTCATGCCTTACCCTCCCTTGTGATAGTTCTGCCGCTGCTTATTCGGCGGCCTTATTGTTCAGGTTTTCGCGGGCGACTGCGAGCATCAGCTTTATGCGGTTCTCCTGATTTACTCTCGGCGCGCCCGGATCATAGTCAATGGCAACAATGTTTGCGCGTTCATCACGCTGCTTTATCCGGCGTATCATGCCTTTTCCGTTGATGTGGTTAGGCAGACATCCGAAGGGCTGTGTGCATACAATATTCTCAAAGCCGGATTCCACAAGCTCCAGCATTTCTCCGGTGAGCAGCCAGCCCTCGCCCATTTTGCTTCCGTAGCCTACTACGCCTTTTACAAGCTCCTTTGTGTGCTGATACCTTGTTATCGGCTTGAAGCCGTACTTTGTCTGGCTCTCTATCACAAGAGTCTCGTAGTCGGTAAGGAAGTCCATAAGCTTCTTTACCACAATATACTTTGCCTTGCTGCCGCCGTAAAGCTTGTAGTCCTCAAGGCGGTTGTCGACCTTGAACATGGCAAATCCGAGGATGCCGGGCAGGTTTATCTCACAGTCCTGCTCACGGAGAAAGCGTTCAAGATTATTATTGCCAAGGGCTGCGTATTTAACATAGATCTCGCCCACAACGCCGACCTTTATTTTGGGGGTCACGTTTACCTTGATCTTTGAAAAATCCTCGGAGATCTTGTCAAGGTACATGGCAAGCTCCTTGCGCTTGAAGCCGTGTCCCTCTGATAGAATGATCGTCAGGCGCTTTGTCCACAGGTCTACAAGAGCATCGCAGTCACCCTTATTGACCTCGTAGGGTGACACCTGATTATAAAGGCTCATTATCAGGTCGCCGTAAAGACCTGCGGCGGCTATTCTTCTCAGCAGCGGCAGGGTGATGTTGAATCCGGGGTTCTTCTCCATGCCGGACATGTTCAGCGAAATGACAGGTATGTTCTCATAGCCTGCCTTTACCAGAGCTTTTCTGAGAAGATGTATGTAGTTTGAGGCTCTGCAGCCGCCGCCGGTCTGGGTCAGCAGCAAAGCGATCTTGTCGACGTCATACTTTCCGCTTTGTACGGCGTGGATGAGCTGGCCTATGGTGAGTATAGCCGGATAGCAGGTGTCGTTGTGAACGTATTTAAGTCCTACCTGGGCTATCTCCGGACCGTCGGTTTCGAGAAGCTCGACCTTATAGCCGAATTTTGAAAAAATATTCTTTATTATATTGAAATGGATCTTTGCCATCATGGGAAAGAGGATGGTATATTCCTTCTTCATTTCCTTGGTGAACAGCAGTCGTCCGGTTTTGTCATATTCAAGCTTTGCCATGATATTTACCTCCGTTTGCTTGCAGCCAAAGGCAGAAGCGGCATTTTTTCGGCGGGATCAGTCAAGGGCTGCCAGCAGGCTGCGCAGACGGATCTTTACTGCTCCTAAATTGGTGATCTCATCTATCTTTATCTGGGTGTAGATCTTGTTGTGGCGTTCCAGAATCGCGCGCACCTCATCGGTGGTTATGGCGTCAACACCGCAGCCGAAGGAAACAAGCTGCACCAGGTTCATGTCCTTCTGGTGGCTTACATATTCTGCGGCAGCGTACATTCTGGAATGATATGTCCACTGGTTGAGAACGCCTGTGGGACGCCTCTTTTCATGCACACTTACAACGTCCTCAGATACGATAGCTACGTCAAAGCTGGTGATGAGCTTGTCAATGCCGTGGTTTATCTCCGGGTCGGCATGATACGGACGTCCTGCAAGCACGATAATGCGCTTCTTTTCTTTTCTTGCCTTGTCGATGATCTTCTGACCGTAAAGGCGTATCTTTTTGAGGTATTCCTCATATTCGGCATAAGCGGCAGCGGCAGCTTCCTTTACCTCTTTAAGGGTTATATCCGGATAGAACTTCTGAAGTTCGGGGCATATTTTCTTAGGGAAGTCCTTCGGGCGGTGGATGCCCACGAACTCATGGAAGAATTTTACGTTTTCTATTTCGCGCACATTGGCGGAGATAACCTCAGGATAGTAAGCGACCACAGGACAGTTATAATGGTTGTCGCCAAGGTGCTCGTCAAAGTTATAGGACATGCAGGGGTAGAAAATGCTCTTTACACCGTTGTCGAGCAGCCACTGCACATGGCCGTGGATAAGCTTTGCCGGGAAGCATACCGTGTCGGAGGGAATGGTCTGCTGCCCCTTGAGGTAGAGCTTTCTGTTGGAGAACGGCGAGGTAATGACCTCGAAATCAAGCTTTGTGAGGAATGTGTGCCAGAAAGGCAGCAGCTCGAACATGTTCAGTCCTAAAGGAATGCCTATCGTTCCGCGCTTGCCGGGAACTGATTTATACTCCCTGAGCAGGCGCAGCTTGTACTGGTAGATATTCATGCTGTCGTCCGGCGACTTTTTGGTGACAGGCTTTTCGCAGCGGTTGCCGGCGATGAACTTTCTGCCGTCATTGAAGGTGTTTATGGTCAGGCGGCAGTTGTTGCTGCATCCGCCGCAGTTAATGGAGCGTATCTCGTGTTTGAAGTTTTTGAGCTGCTCAGAGTCAAGTATAGTTGAACTCCCTTTGGAGCCGGTTTTCTGCATGGCGTAAAGTGCTGCTCCGTAAGCGCCCATAAGTCCTGATATCTCAGGGCGTATGACGTTGGTGCCCATTTCCTGCTCAAAAGCCCTGAGCACTGCGTCATTCAGGAAAGTGCCGCCCTGTACAACGATCTTCTTGCCAAGCTCCGAGGGATTGGCTACACGGATTACCTTGTAGAGAGCGTTCTTGACAACGCTCAGGCAAAGTCCGGCGGAGATATCCTCAATGGTTGCGCCGTCCTTCTGAGCCTGCTTTACGGAGGAATTCATGAACACCGTACATCTTGAGCCAAGGTCTACCGGCTGCTTTGCCAAAAGCCCTAACCTGGAAAATTCCTCGGAGGAATAACCCAGCGCGTTTGCAAAGGTCTGCAGGAAAGAGCCGCAGCCCGATGAGCAGGCTTCGTTGAGGAAGATATTGTCGATGGCGCCGCCTCTTATTTTAAAGCACTTTATGTCCTGACCGCCGATGTCGATGATGAACTCAACGTCAGGCATGAAGCTTTTGGCGGCCGTAAGGTGGGCTATGGTCTCGACTACGCCTATGTCAACACCGAAAGCGTTTTTGATTATTTCTTCGCCGTAGCCGGTAACGGCAGCACCGGCGATCTTTATATCCGGAGCTATCTCATAGACATGCTCCAGAAAGCTTTTTACAATAGGTACCGGGTTGCCGCTGTTGGAGAGGTACTCCGAATAGAGCAGGGTGCCGTCCTTGGCAGTAACTACGGCCTTTACGGTGGTGGAGCCTGCGTCTATGCCGATATAGGTCTTTCCGGTGAAGGTTTTCAGGTCGCCGCGCTTTATTGTGGCTTTGGCGTGTCTTGCGCGGAACTCGTCAAGCTCTTCCTGTGTTCTGAACAGCGGCTTGTTGAATGCAAAGTTGCCCGAACCCCTGTATACGGATATCTTTTCTATTGTTTTATCAAGATCAATGGTTTTTTCCGCACAGAGAGCTGCGCCCATTGAAACATAGTAAAGCGAATTTTCCGGGCAGAGACCGGTGGTTTTAAGCGACTTGTCAAAGCTTTTGCGCAGTTCCGGGATAAAGGTCAGCGGTCCGCCCAGATATACGATATTGCCCTTTATCTCACGTCCCTGAGCAAGACCGGCGATAGTCTGATTGACCACAGCGCCGAAGATGCTGGCGGCAATATCGGTCTTTTTTGCACCCTGATTAAGCAGCGGCTGAATATCCGTTTTGGCAAAAACGCCGCAGCGTGAGGCGATGGTGTATATCTTCTCGTGTTTTTCGGCAAGAGCGTTAAGCTCCTCGATAGGCACGTTCAGCAGGGTGGCCATCTGGTCTATAAAGGCGCCCGTACCGCCGGCGCAGGAGCCGTTCATGCGCACCTCCATGCCGCCCGAAAGGAAGAGTATCTTTGCGTCCTCGCCGCCAAGCTCGATTATAACGTCTGTTTCGGGAATGAAAGTCTTTGCGGCTACTCTTGTGGCATATACCTCCTGTATAAAGTCGATGCCGCAGGCCTCCGCCACGCCCATGCCCGCCGAACCCGACATTGCCACCAGAGCATTATCCGCTTCGGGTACCTCCCTGCGCAGCTTCCTGAGCAGCTCGGAGATCTTTTCCGTTATCTGTGAGTAATGTCTTTCGTAGGTCTTGTATATCAGCTTGCCATTTTCATCCAGAGCGGTACATTTTACCGTTGTTGATCCTATATCCAGTCCTATTCTGATCATTATAGATGGTCACCTCTTTATCCGAGCCGCAGCCGGCTCTTATCCTTACATTATAGCTGTTTTTTGTGTAATTATATTTTTTGAAAAGAATTATATCAGTTCTTCCGTGATGAGCTTTTGCGCCCTTTGCAGAGCCTCCTGTTCATCCTCTCCGCTGCATTCCACTGTTATATCGGAACCGCACTTTATGCAGGCTGTCATTATTGAGAGCAGGCTTTTGGCATTTACCCGTTTATCCCCGAAAACGATGGTCACTTCGCTGCTGAATTTCAGCATCTCATTGGCAAATACCCCCGCAGGGCGCAGATGCAGTCCTACGGCGCACTTTACCGTCATAGTTTCTGATACCATTTTTCACGTCACCTTTCTTTTCCGATTCCTTTTTTCCGTTTCGTGTCTGTATATGCACACGTCAATTTTCTTTCCGATAAATTATACACCATTTCCATCATTTTTACAATAGCATGAAGCAACGTGAATTTATAAAAAAATGTGGAAGCGCAGAGCCTGCGCTCCCAATTCGCGGGGTTCGCTGCGCTGCGCTCCGCTCTGAGTACAAGACGAAGCTTTGCTGCTCGCGCACAGAAGATATTTCCAAATACGACAACAGAAAAGTTTTGGTCAAGCTTTTTCAGAAGCTTGCAGGGTGCAGGGGTGCGGGTCTCCGGTGGAGACCTCTGCGCAGCAGAAGCACCGACCGAGCCGACAGGCGAGACCAGCGTCCCTGCTCGCTCTCCGCAGAGAGCGAAATACTTTATCAGCCAGCCGGGCAGCCAGCGTGACGCTGGACCCCTGTTCGCG
>JAFTCS010000202.1 GCA_017454565.1 Clostridia bacterium | reverse complement strand
TGTCGATTTTGAGGAGTTTTTTTCGTGCGGTTGCCCTGCTGTTTATACTAAAGTTAATCAATCAAGTTTCGCTCAAGCCTTTTCAGCGCAGAGCCTGCGCTCCCGATTTGCGGCCGGCAAGCTGCCGGTGCAGATTCGCGAGGGTGCGGGTCTCCGGTGGAGACCTTTGCCAGCAGAAACACCGACCGAGCCGACAGGCGAGACACCCTCCAACAGTCAGGAAATAACAAACAGCCGGCCTGATCTTTTGCAAGTTCAGGCCGGCTGCGGTTATGTATCGGATTTTGTGTCGGGCTGGGTATCGGGCTGCTTATCCTCGGACGGTTTGCCTGTGGATTCTTCCTCGGCTTCCTTTGCTGCTAAAGCCTCCGCAAGTACCTCGGGCTTCAGCTTGTACTGCTCCCACGGAGCAACTGCGCCGGCGTATTTGGTATAGACATAACCCTCCGGCACCTCGCCAAGAGGAACATGATATCCGAAACTTTCTCTTTTTTTCAGCTTGTAGCGGTTGAGGAGCATATAAACTCCTGCGATAAACACGAAAATGCTTATCCACTGAGAAGTCGAAATTCCTAAGAGAGCACCTCTTATTTCATCTCCGCGGAAGAATTCGTCCACAAAACGTACAATCGAATAGGAAATGAAATATATAGCCAAAAGGCTTCCTTTTTTCAGGTGCTTTTTGCGAAGAATAAGCAGTGCTGCCATAATGAGCAGGTTGCAGCCGGCCTCTATAAGCGGAAGAGGAAGCCTTGTTACGGTGGTTGTGATGCCGTCATGGGTGTGGGTATAGGTGAGTCCCCAAGAGGATTCGATACCGTAGCAGCAGCCTGCAAACACGCAGCCTACTCTGCCAAAGGCGTGGAAAAGCGGTATTGCCGGAGCAAAAATATCCGCGTAGAGACTGAAATCGGTCTTGGCGACCTTGCAGTAGAAGAATGCGGCAAGTATCGCGCCGATAAGTCCTCCGTAAAAAACCATGCCGCCAAAGACCTCGCCAAGCACTTCAAATGTCGTTTCCGATGAGGCAAAGGCGATGTCGGCATGCTGGAATGCTTTTATCAGAAAGTCCAGTCTTGTGAAGAAGTAGACTAGATGAGCGCCTGCAAAGGCTCCGATGGCTGCGAATAAAGGTATATTAATGATATGAGCCTTGTTGTAGTCGCGCCGTTTGCGCAGTGTCAGGGCGATAAGCAGGCCGCCGAAAATGATGCCTGTTAAAGCGCAGATACCGTACATCGGTATGTTGCGGCCAAAAATGTTTATGTATGGGAACATTATATCATTCCTTGTATGTGATTTTTCTTAATATGAAAATATAATGAAAATCGGCGATCATAAGTATGACCGCCGATAATAGTTATGTTCTGTCAGTCAGCTATTAAAGATAGCTTCTGAGAGCGCTCTTTACAGCATTTTCAGCTGAGCATGTATCGCAAGCTCTGCAGCCTGTTGTAAAGATAGCGAAGATAGCAAGCAGGAAAGCAGCAGCACCAAAGATGATGCCGAGTGTAGCAACTGTGCCTCTGGGAGCACCTGACTTGATCCTTGAATTGCCAACGATGAATGAGAGAACACATCCGCCTGCAGAGAACAGGATAGCAAGGATGTTGAGGATAAGACCGTAAACAGCTGCATAAGCGCAGAGTGAAACGATTACGAGACCAAAGCCTACGATGCTTGCTGTGCAGCCGATAATACCGAGAAGGTCGTTATTGAAAAGCGGAGCCTTAGGAGCCTGAGGCTGCATGGGCGGCATGGGCTGCTGATAAACAGGCTGCTGGGGCTGCTGGGGCTGCTGGTTATAGTTCTGATTGTTCATAACACACACATTCCTTTCAAAGATATCATTGTATGGGTAGCAACTATTATGATATTACCACACCATTATTTTAAAGTCAAGCCAAAATCCCCCAATATTACAGTAATTCGGCTGATTAATCAAAAAAATACGCAATATTATAATTTTTAACTTATATTTGACTAATCCGGTCACGAGAGAAATATTCTCAGTATATCATACCTGTAAGATGCTGTTCAGCAGATCCTGGGTGTTTTCGCCCGGAGTTATGCGGATGGAAATATATGGCTTTGCCCCTGCATTCAGCATAGCTCTGCCGGAGAAGCGGCTTATTATGTCGGCAGTAGATTCCGACTTTACCTTTGTCACATAAAGCAGGAGGTGGTCGTTCCTCTGGGCAACCTCGGTAATGCCGAGCTTTCTTGCCTTGCTGCGCAGAAGGGCAATGTTTATCAGTCTGTTCACCGGGGCCGGAACATCTCCGAAACGGTCTATCAGCTCGTCGGTAACGTCCTCGGCGTCCTCCTTTGCGCGTATGTCGGCAATTCTCCTGTAGATCTCCAGACGGCGACGGTTGCTTTCGATATATTCCTCAGGAATATGGGCGTCAGTCCGGATATCTATGAGGCAGTCAACCTCTTCTTCATCCGGCTCCTCGCCTTTTGCCTGTCTTACGGCTTCACCAAGCAGCTTCATGTACATATCATAGCCAACGTCAGCCATGTGACCGTGCTGCTGTGCGCCCAGCAGATTGCCGGCACCCCTGAGTTCAAGATCTCTCATGGCTATCTTGAAGCCAGAACCGAATTCCGTGAACTCTCTGATAGCGTCAAGTCTCTTCTGGGATATTTCCGACAGCACCTTGTTCCTGCGGAATGTGAGATAGGCATAGGCTCGTCTTGACGATCTTCCTACGCGGCCTCTTATCTGGTGCAGCTGAGAAAGGCCCATCCGGTCGGCGTTTTCTATTATAAGCGTGTTTGCGTTGGGAATGTCTACCCCGGTCTCGATGATCGGGGTGCTTACAATGACGGTTATTTCCTG
>JAFTCS010000201.1 GCA_017454565.1 Clostridia bacterium | reverse complement strand
GGTCTTGACAAAGCCTATGACAAGCGAAAAGTCTTTACAATAGGAAACATCGTTTGCTTCGGAGGCTTGTCGACATTCGCCGTCATTCTTGCGATCGTTTCCCTGACCGGGATAGCGGACACCTACATCGGCGGCTACTCGATAGTACTATATATATTTATCTTTACGTCGAGTCTCAAGACCCTCTATGCTACCTTTGTCAGGGCGATGGAGAAAGTCAAGCTTTTTGCCTTTAACGGCATACTGACTACGTTTTTCACGCTGTTTTTCACTGCTCTGTTTTACATGGTGCTGCCAAAAGGGTTCCTGGGCGAAAACTCGGGGATACTTAAATACCTGCTGGCTATAATCCTTTCAGATTTCATTTCCATTGTGTTTCTTACTACAAAAGCTAAACTCTGGAAATACTTTGATACAAGACACTTTGACCGTGATCTTCTTCACGTTATGCTCCAGTATTCTGTTCCGCTCATCCCGGCACAGCTGCTGTGGCTTATTACAAACAGCTCGGACGCCTTTATGACGACCCATTATCTGGGCTCTCACTACAATGGTATCCTTTCGGCAACATATAAAATACCGAATATCGTTGCCACTGTTTATATGATGTTTGGGCAGGCATGGAATATGTCTGCGATAACCGAAAATGAGTCGAAGGACCGTGACAAGTTCTATGAGAATGTATTTGATTTCAACCAGAGCCTGCTATATATCCTCTGTGCCAGCTGTCTGCTTATAATCCAGCCGCTGACAAGGATAATGATAGGCGAAGACTTCCAGAGCTGTATCAAATACTCCCCTATCATGATCTACTCGACGATCTTTTCCTGCTTCACTACCTTTATGGGGTCTATATATCTGGCGACAAAGGAAACCAAAAAATCCCTGTTTACAAGCCTTATCTCGGGTCTTGTAAATGTCGGGCTCAATATTGTCCTGATACCGACGATAAAGCTCTACGGGCCGCCGATATCAACAGTTGCGGCTTATATGACGGTTTTCATAATCAGGACCTTTGATTCCAGAAAGCTCGTTCCTTTCAGGATCGACTTTGTGAAAATGATCGTCAACAATATAATTATCGTTCTTATGATGTTTGTGTGCCTGTTTGAAACAGATCTTATGCACAACCCTGTCCTTTATCTGCTGCTGTTTGTGCTTTTCTCGGTAGTCATCATACTGAACATGAGATCTATCTCCTCGGTATTCTACAAGCTTCTGCCGAAAAAGGTGGCAGACAGACTTTCAAGAGTAACAAAGCCTATGATCGCAGTTGCACTGCTGGGCGTTCTGATATTTGTTGCCCTTGATATCGTTACAAAGGGTTATCTGGTATATGGCACTCTGTTTGCAGCATTCTGCTACTTTGCAAACACAAAGAACCACAAGCTCATGCTCATTCTTTCTGCCGTTCTCCCGATGTGTATGGTGATACGTCAGGGCATCACGGTGTCGCTTATCATGCTGCTGATCATGTGCCTTATCACGGCTTATACGCTTAGAACAAAAGGGGCGTATATCGCCTGCGGCGTATCGGCTTATCTGATAATACTGTCTGTTATCCCCTGGATAACTATCTTTGTAAGCTGTATAGCTCTGATAGTAGGTGCTTTCTTGTTCAGAGCACAGATAATCAAGGCTGCCAAAGCATATATCAAAGGCGGTAAAAAAGAATTAAGGCCAACTGATCCGGTAAAATCGGACAGCGATAGATAATAATAATGGAGGTAATAAAATGGCTGAATTAAAATTTGAGATCACAGAGCACCTCGGTGTTTTGTCTGAAAACGCAAAGGGCTGGACAAAGGAGCTAAACCTTGTTTCCTGGAACGAGAGAGAGCCTAAATACGATCTTAGAGAATGGAACCCTGACCACACCAGAATGGGCAAGGGCCTTACGCTCACAGAAGAAGAAGTCAATGTGTTAAGAGCCATCCTTAACGGAGAAGAGCTCGAGGACGACATAGATGAGGATGCAATTCTCTGACGACCAGTTTATGAATTAGTTATGTCTAGTATGTAAAACTTTGTGTATTGGGCAAATAATCACTGATTGTTAATGTTTTGTTTACATTTGCTTGTTATAATTTTTATCATAAAGGATTTGGTTTTTGAATTTTTCTATTGATTATATCTAAAAACCGTGACTTGAACTGTGACGAATAAAAACTATAACGGAGGATAAGCATAAATGGAGCAGCATGGAATCAGCAAGCTTGACCTTAAAAGGCGCAACCGTATGCAGGTCTTGAAGATCTTAAAGCAGCGTGGCCCTACTTCAAGAATAGATATCGCAGGAACTCTGGAACTGACAAGAGCAGCTGTTACGATCATTACCAATGAAATGATCGAACAGGGCATCATAGCTGAGATCGGTGAGTATAAGCACATGACCGAGAAGGCGCCCAGAGGCAGAAAAAAGATACTTATAGATATCAACAATCACTATAAGTTCCCTATCGGTATCGTTATAGAATAGGATATCGTAAGCGTTGGTCTTTCCACACTTTCCGGTGACGTTCTCGATAAGCGCAATATGCAGATCGACAAGAACACAGAGTATACAAAGATCAAGAGCTTCTGTGAGCAGTCTATCAGAGAGATACTTTCGGATAACTGTCTTGATGCGAGCCAGATACTCGGTATAGGCTTCGGTATCTTCCCTACTATGTATTCAAGGCTTAGGATAGATGTCAAGAACGAGGTCCCGGACTATTCAAAGATAAGAGCTGAGATAAAAGAAGTTTTCGATGTTCCCCTTGTATTTGATAATTCTATCAAGGGAACAGCTATGGCTAATATCGACTTCTTGAAAACGAAGGATATCAACCGTCTGAATATATCCTTTTTGCAGTACGGCAACACGATGAACTTCGTCGTTACAAACTTGAATGAGCCTATCATTTCTTAT
>JAFTCS010000200.1 GCA_017454565.1 Clostridia bacterium | reverse complement strand
GTTTACCCCGCCACATCGTGACGGGGTATTGGTGGAGACTGCTGGACTTGAACCAGTGACCTCTTGCATGTCAAGCAAGCGCTCTAACCAGCTGAGCTAAGCCTCCGTTTATATAAATGATGAAAAAGATCATCATAATTTGCATAAGGGCTGTAACAGTATTACAGCGCCGTTATCAGTCGGAGTGAAGGGACTTGAACCCCCGACATCCTGCTCCCAAAGCAGGCGCGCTACCAACTGCGCTACACCCCGTAACAGAGTATATTATATAACATCTGCATGTAATTGTCAAGTAAAAAATTCCGGGGAACCTTCGCATGCTCCCCGGAAATCATTTTTGTCTGAATGGTTAACCGGTGGAAACCCTTTGTTTGAAAACAAAGGGTTATTCCCCGGAACACTTTCCTAAAAAAGTATTTAAAAATACACACGAATCACAATAGGTTCAGGGCATGGGTCACGCACCGCCTGTGTAGCTCAGTCTTACCCTCAGTGTGCGGAAATCCTCGTTTTTCAGCAGGAACACACTGCCTGCATCGACCTGCTTATTTTTGCTGAGTGTGTTGTTGACATTCTCCAGACAATAATAGAACAGGTACGGCGACTCATGGAAGAGCTTGTTTACATACTCAGAATACGGAAGCTCTGTACCGAAGCGTATCGGAATATAAGTCTCTCCGCTTTCAGCCTTTTCCTTTATAAGCTCAGTCAGAGCATCCTCGGCAGTTTTGTCCAGTCTGCGTATAAGTATGCCCTCAACCTGATAATAGTTCATATCTCTTGATGTACACATGGGTACATAAAAATTGTACTTCGCAAGAGGTTCTATCTCTTCATCATCAGTGCTCGTAACGGTGTAAATGTCATCGCATATAGTATGGTTCTTGCATATCTGCTCGGTAGTGACATTGAAGTATTCATAGCTGGGTACGTTGTCGTTTTCATTGTCATCCCATGTGGGGTCAACATGGTACCATTCGCCGTTCAGCTCCACCACGTTCCACATGTGCGCAACTCCGCCGGCATCGCCCCTGACCATGCTGCACTGCACTCCTACCCTTGTGAGAAGGACCTGCATGGATTTGGCATAGCCCTCGCATACAGCCTCACCGTTCACTATCGCGCCGTAGGCTGTGAAGTATTCCCAGCCGTCAGCAGAGCTTTTCACTCCTGTCTTGTAGGTGCAGTTTTTCAGTATCAGATCGTGTATCAGCTTTTCGCGCTGATACGCCGACTTGCCCTTTTCTACCTGAGAAAGAAGCTCAGTGACTTTATCGTTGAACCGTTTGATATACCTGCTGCATTCGTTTGCCGAAAGCACCGAATAGAACTCCACAATAGTATCATCGCCCGCATAGGCATAGCCGAACAGATTCTCTATCCAGAAATACTGCGGATTATCATATATGAAAGCGTTTACAACCTCACGGATATCAAACTCTGAGAGCTTATAGTTGTGTACCCTTATTCTTGACAAACGATACCTGCCGTTTTCGTCGGCTTCATTTGAAACGGTATAGATGCCTGACATCAGGTGATCGTAAAGATATTCCTTTTTCTCGTTTCTGAGCGCATCGTAGCCGAACTGTACCGAGACCTGCTGATAATTGCCCGGCGCCTCGCTAAGCACCTCGTTGGTGATATGCGCAAAAGCAATATCCTCATCCGCAGAACCGCTGAGCTTTAACGCCTCGATATCGTTGAAGTTCTGTCCGTCACCGTTAGAAATGTTTATAACCAGCATAATACAGGCCACTACAAGTGTAAGCGCAAACCCGACAAACAATATATACAGAGTGTTGGAAACTATCTTTTTCATCCCGTTCCCCCTTACTGCGGTCACGCCGTTATTATTATCGAAAAAGATTTACTGCTCCTCTTTTCTTGATGCCTGCTTTTTCTGCGGGGAATTCTTTGCAGGCACACTGCCCTTTGACTGATAGGCTTTCAGGTTCTGTCTTGTCTTTTTAAGTGCAGCCAGATTTGCCGAAAGCTCATCGTCAGCCTTTTTCATCATGCCGTCGATATACTGATTAGCTGCCTGCTTGATCTTTTCCGCTTCCTCATTTGCCTTGGCGATTATTTCGTTTGCCTTTATCTGAGCCTGTCTGGTGATCTCACTGCGCTCGACCATTGCCTTGGCTCTCTCCTCAGCCTGCTGCACTATGATCTCGGCCTCCTGCTTTGACTTGGCAAGGATGCTGCTCCTTTCGGCATTGACTATCTTTGCCTGGCGCACCTCCTGAGGAGTATTCGTGCGAAGCTCCTCAACAATTTCCTGCATGCGCTCGGTGTTTACCACTCTTTTGCCGCCGCTTAAAGGCATTTTGAACGAATTGTCCAGGATCTCCTGCAGCTCGTCAATAAGCATTTCCAGTTTCATTTTGCCCTACTCCCTTTCTTCCTCAAAGTCATGCTTGCTGTCTGCATCATTCAGCGCAGACTATCATTTTTTTATTCTCTGTTTTATTCTCAGAAGTATCTCATCCTTTATACATTCAGGTACAAAGGTGTCTATATCGCCGCCAAGCAGTCCCACCTGCTTTACTATGCTTGAACTGAGAAACATGTTCTCGGCGCTGCTGGTAAGGAAAACCGTTTCTATACTGTCATCTAACTTGCGGTTGGTCAGCGCCATCTGAAATTCATATTCAAAGTCGGAAACCGCCCTGAGACCCTTGACTATGGCTGATGCTTTCTTTTGTGCCGCAAAATCGACCAGCAGACCGTCAAAGGATGCTATCTCTACATTAGGCATGTCCTGTGTTGCCTTTCTCAGCAGCTCGGTTCTCTCGTCTATGGTAAACCATGGCTTTTTCTCCATGTTCACCAGTACGGCAACGATCACCCTGTCAAACAGCTTTGAAGCGCGTTTCATAATATCAAGATGACCCACCGTAACGGGGTCGAAGCTTCCGGGATATATTGCAGTTGTCATAGACCCTCCACCTTCTCGCCAGAATATACGATGATCTTTATTTTACCGTACTTATAGCTTTTTTTAATAATAAAATCTCCTGTTTTCTGCGGCAGTTCTTCGTCAGCGGGATGCTCACAGATAATATAACCGCTTTCGTTCATTACCTTCGGCAGAAGCTCCAGCGCGCTCTGCAGAAGTCCCGTTTTATACGGCGGGTCAAGAAAGGCGATATCAAACCTTTCCCTGCATGCCGCAAGGTATGAGATCGTGTCGGTGCTTATTACCCTTGCCTTTTCCGCAAGACCGGTAAGCTCCAGATTTTTTCTGACGACATCAAGGGAGCGGCGGCTGTTGTCAACAAAAACAGCTCCGGAAGCGCCGCGGCTGAGGGCTTCTATGCCCATCTGACCGGAGCCTGCAAAGGCGTCGAGAAAGCTCCTGCCCTCGACCGAGAACTGTATTATACTGAACACCGATTCCTTTACGTTGTCGGTAGTAGGACGAACATCATCGCCTGTCGGTGAAACAAGCTTTCTTCCCCTGCATGAACCCGTAATGACCCTCATGTTTTCACTATCCTCCGTCGGATTTGCTCCATACTTACATTATTATAATACCACACTATAATTATAAAATATCACGCCAAATTGTCAACCGTTTTTTTGCATAACAATGAATCCCAAGCTCCAGTTTTTATGTTGATAACACA
Source organism: Clostridia bacterium (assembly GCA_017454565.1). GTDB lineage: Bacteria > Bacillota > Clostridia > Oscillospirales > Acutalibacteraceae > UBA1213. The sequence continues at coordinate 2,725 of JAFTCS010000200.1, read as the reverse complement.
AACACAGGTTTTTCGGGAAAGGGGACCGGGGGAGGACTCATTTTCGCAAAAAAGAGTTTTCGCCGCTTTATCAGGGTCTTGACACAATTTTTTCGTAATGATATAATTGGAGTTATATGAAAGGAGGAGTTCTATGATCAACGGAGCTGAAATTATGGTAAAATGCCTTCAGGAAGAAGGTGTGGAGATCGTCTTTGGTTATCCGGGCGCCGTTATATGCCCCTTCTTCGATAAGCTTTATGATACCGACATCAAGGCGGTTCTTGTCCGTCAGGAGCAGAACGCCGCACATGCTGCCAGCGGCTACGCCAGAGCACTCTCAAAGGTAGGCGTATGTGTCGCTACCTCCGGTCCCGGAGCGCTGAACATGATAACAGGCATTGCCACTGCATATATGGATTCCATACCCCTTATAGCCATCACCGGTCAGGTCAAAAGCGACCAGCTCGGCCGTGACGTTTTTCAGGAGGCCGACATCACAGGAGCATGTGAATCCTTTGTAAAGCACAGCTATCTTGTAAAGAACGCAGCAGACCTTCCCACTGTATTCAAGGAGGCTTTCCACATTGCTTCCACCGGCAGACCAGGCCCTGTGCTGATAGATGTTCCCGTAGATGTTCAGCAGGACGAGGTCGAGGAGTTCGTTTACCCGGAAAAGGTGAATATTATAGGCTACAAGCCCAGTGTTTCCGGCCACCCAATGCAGATAAAGCGCGCTCTTGACATACTTTCCCATGCCGAACGCCCTGTGATCGTCGCAGGCGGCGGTGTGCTCACCTCGGGTGCAAAGCTGAAATTCAGGGAGTTTGTCAAAAAGACAAACATTCCGGTTATCTCAACAATGATGGGAATAGGCGCCATGCCTTCGGATGATCCGCTTTATGTGGGCATGATAGGCTCTCACGGCAAGAAGGCTGCCAATAAGGTCATCCACGATTCCGACCTTATCATCGTCTGCGGCGCGCGAGTGGGTGACAGAGCTGTCTCCGCTCCCGATCAGGTCGTTGAACGCACAGCGGTCATCCATATAGATATTGACCCCGCAGAGATCGGCAAGAACATGAAAACCAATATTCCAATAGTCGGCGATATCAAAAATGTGCTTTCCGCTATGCTCAAAGACGTTGAATATACTGCTCCTGCCGAGTGGCTCAGCAGTGTTGACCAGTGGAAAAAGGATTTTGCCGTTCCATACAAGAAATTTGAGGGCTATGTTGAGCCGAAGAGCTTTCTTGAGAAGCTTTCGGGAATGATGAGCTCCAAGGCAATACTTATTGCAGATGTAGGTCAGAACCAGATATGGTGCGCCAACAACTGCAAGCTGTCCGACGGACGTTTCTTTACATCGGGCGGCATGGGAACAATGGGTTATTCAGTACCCGCTGCCATCGGCGCAAAGTTCGCACGTCCCGCAAGAGACGTTGTTGCGGTATGCGGTGACGGTTCTTTCCAGATGATGTTCAACGAACTTGCTACGATCGTGCAGAACAATCTTAACGTAAAGATAATCGTCATGCGCAACACCGTTCTCGGCATGGTGCACGAGCTTCAGGATGTTTTCTACAACAGCCGCTACGCCGTTACCGAGCTTGAGGAGGTTCCCGATTTCAAGCGCATAGCCGAAGCCTACGGCATAGAATCCGCTTTCGTTTCGGATAACGCGGAAGCCGAGGCCTGTGCAGAAAAAATGCTGAAAAGCGATAAGCCCTTCCTGCTTGTTTGCAACGTACATCCGGGCACACCGTCAAGATAAGGAGGCAGAGCATGAAATATACACTTTCAGTTCTTGTAGAAAACCATGCCGGTGTACTTTCAAAGGTATCCGGACTTTTCTCAAGACGAGGCTTCAACATAGACAGTCTTGCGGTGGGTATCACCGAGGACCCGCGGTTTTCAAGGATCACCATTGTTGCGGATGGTGACGAATATGTGATAGAACAGCTGGAAAAACAGCTTAACAAGGTCATACCCGTAATAAAGGTACGCACCTTTGCAAAGGACGAGTTCATCAGCAGAGAGCTTTCACTCATAAAAGTGAGCTGCCCCGCAAAGCAGAGGCTCGACATAATGAAAATATCCGAGCTGATGGACGCAAAGATCGTTGACGTTTCACTGAACACCATGACACTGCAGTTTGCAGATACTCAGGAGCGCTTTGAAACGCTGACAGATCTTCTTAAACCGTATGGCATCCGTGAGATCGTCAGAACAGGTACAGTAGCGATAGAAAAAGATTCCGCTGTATCACGCAAATGACGGTCTAACGAATTTCATAAAATATATTTTTTCAACAGGCGGCGCCGGTGCGGTAAAGGCGCACTAATAAAAGACTGCTGCCCGTAAAATTACTTTGGAGGTAATTTACAATGCCAAAAATCTATTATGACGCAGACTGCGACATCAACCAGCTCAAGGGTAAGACCGTTGCCATCATCGGCTACGGCAGCCAGGGACACGCTCATGCACTCAACCTTCGTGACAGCGGCGTAAACGTAATTATCGGCCTTTACAAGGGCAGCAAGCGCTGGGACCATGTCAAGGAGCTTGGCTTCGAGGTATACACCACCGCAGAGGCTACACAGAAGGCTGACGTCATCATGATCCTCACTCCCGATGAGAAGCAGGCTGACATCTTCAGAAACGATATCGCTCCCAACCTCACAGAGGGCAAGGCTATCGCTTTTGCACACGGCTTCAACATCCACTTCAAGCAGATCGTTCCTCC
>JAFTCS010000199.1 GCA_017454565.1 Clostridia bacterium | reverse complement strand
GTAATCATTACCATCGCCGCTATGTTCATCAGCAAAAAAGTGAAGAAAAAGAAAAACCTTCTCGGCATCGAAGAACAGGACGGCATCGCATACGACTTCACCATAGACAACGAGGTGTCACAGGCGATAAAGGCATCCGAAGAAGCCATGAGCTTCTGTGCGGAAAAGTCACTTCCCGAAAACACGGTCAATGCAGTGGGCGTAACGGTAGAGGAGCTTTGCCACAATATTGCAACCTATGCACGTTCATCTTCAAACAAAACCGTTGACGTTTGTGTGCGTATCTTTGACGACAAGGTGAATATCCGCCTGCGTGACAACGGAGTCGAGTTTGACCCCACCGACTACATCGACACCGGCGGCAAGCGCATAACAGGGCTTACGCTTGTCAGAAAGCTCAGCTCCTCCATCACCTATAACCGTGTGCTCGGTTTCAACGTGACAAACGTTACGATTAACTACTGACAGGGGGTATGTTATGAAACAGGATATACCCGACGCAAAAGATTTCCCGCCAGAGAGCCGTGTGTTTCTGCTGAACCTGCAGACCTTTGAAGATGTGATGAGCTACATTGAAGAACGCTGTCGTGAAGCGGGCTGCGAAGAAAATGTAGTTTACCCGATCTCTGTATCGTCATCGGAGATCCTTGCAAACATAGAATCCTACGCCTACGAAAACGGCGGTAATGTCGAGATAATAACAAGCCGCCGCGAAAACAAGATGATAATAACCTTCAAGGACAGCGGCAAGCCTTTTGACCCCATGAGCGTAGAGCCACCCGACATAACGGTTCCGCCAAGCGAGCGTGAGCCGGGCGGTCTTGGAATATTCATCGTCAGGAAACTGATGAACAACGTCAGATATGAATACATTGACGGTCATAATGTTCTGACCGTCGAAAAGGAGTTCTGATATGAAGAATACAAAAATCATTATTGCAGGAGATCTCATGCCAATGCCGTGTAATTACGGGCTGTTTTCTGACGGAGAGGCTATGGCGCTGTTTGGTGAAAAGCTGTGCGATCTCTTTGCGTCGGCAGACTTCCGGATATGCAATTTTGAAGGCTGTTTTACTGACGGCGATAATCCCATTGAAAAGACAGGTCCCGTAATAAAGGCACCTACATCTACCGTCAAGGCGATCAAAAAGCTTGGGATAAACTATGCCACCCTTGGAAACACCCATTCAATGGACAACGGAAAACAGGGCTATCTTGACACCTGCCGAACCCTTGACGAAAACGGTATAACCTGGTTCGGCTGGGGAGACAATATCAAATCCATTAAAACTCACGTTAAGCTTACAGACAGCGGCAGGCGAATTATTCTCTATAACGTGACGGAACAGTTTGAGAACGCTCCCGGCGAAGACAGTCCGGGCGTAAATCTCTATGACGAATACCGTGTCTGTCAGGAACTGAAGGAGCTTAAAGCGGAGTGTGACTTTTTGGTTGTGTTCTATCACGGCGGAATTGAAGGGACCCATTATAACAGCGAAGTCATGCGCAGGCGCTTTCACCGCATGGCTGACAACGGCGCGGATGTGGTACTATCCCAGCACACCCACGCGATCGGGGAGGAGGAGCACTATAACAGCGCATACCTGCTGTACGGTCAGGGGAATTTCTGCTTCCATTTCCGCAGTGATGTAACGCCTCTTCTTGCAGAAGGTCTTGTACTTGAGATCGACCTGAACGACAACGGCTTTACTGCAAAACCGCACCGCATTATCAGAACCGAAAAGGTCTGCGTCTATGACGAAGATCAGGAGCTTGATGAGTTCTATGAGCGAAGCAAAACGCACGACGCGCTTCTTGACGGCGACAAGGCGGCAAAAGAGGAGTTTGAACGGAACTTTTCAGAGGACTGCGAAAGCTGGCTGACTCAGTTTCTTCTGACGTTCCGCGGTATTGACCCGGAGATCGCAAAGCTCCGCCGGGAGCTTTCACCGTCTGAATTGAGAGAGCACCTGCTTTCACTTTACCCAAGACCGTATCTGACAGCTCTTCTGACGTTTTTGAAAAACGAAGAATTCAATGAGATCGGCAGACGCCTGCTCAGCGATCTGCTCAAAGAAAAACAATAAAAGGAGAAAACAAAAATGACTATTAATGTTTATGAAAATGACGGCTCCACAGTGATTGCTCCTGAGGGGAAAATCGATCATGTTACAGCAGCTGAATTTGAAGCAAAAATAACCGAGGCCGTCAAAGATAGCAACAAACTGACACTTGACATGGCAGGCGTTGAATATGTCAGCTCCGCCGCACTCAGGGCGATTTTAAGAGCAAACAATCTGGTACAGGACAAAGGCGGTCTGACAATCATCAACGTCAATAAAAAGGTCATGGAGATCTTCAAGCTCACAGGTTTCCTGGAGTATCTTGACATAAAGTAAACACTTATATTCTGAATATACATACAAATAACAAGCCGCCGGCAAAGCAGGATAAAAACCTGTTTTGCCGGCGATGTTTTTACTGTGCAGCTTGTCTTTTATGCGTCAAGGTCTCCGCCGAAGTTTTTAAGAGAATCGAGGGTGATCTTACACCCGGGCCTGACGTGCTGCATGATGAACTTCATAATGTTTTCAGGAACGCCCACACAGCCACCCATATAGGTGCGGTTGATGCGGAAGCAGTGGAAGAAAAATGCAAAACCCTTTTCTTCTATGCACTCTGAGTTGTAGCTCATATTCAGAACATACTGATAGGCATAGTCGTAATCGGAAATGTGCTCGCAGTTTTCGGTATCAAGACCGGGTACATCCTTGATGTTGACCAGCTCATTGAAGTGCATACCTTCACGGGCATCGCCGGACCAATAGTAATCGTCATCAACCTTTGTGTATTCCATCTGACAGCCGGGGTCATCGGCAAGACCGAAAGCCTTGTCAATTGTGAAGGTTCCTACAGGGGTATAGCAGTCGTTGATATTGGCATCTCCAAGACCGTCAAGACAGATAAAACCGGGAGTTGCTATGATCTGCTCCCACTGACCGTCTGCGTTCTTCTCGTGCATGGTAACGCTTGTGGTCAAAGTAGCCGGGGTCTGTCTCACAGCAGAGGGTACCGTCCATATCGAATACGGCGATACGTCTTTCAACGGGGATGAAATCTGCGCTGCTCTCATCGGTAATAGCCTTGATAAAGGCTGTCAGCTCAGCCTTTAGAGGAGCAGTGACTGTCCAGAGGGATAGTGCGTCAGTCTCCTTTGTCTGAGACGCTTCGGATACGTCCGTACTTGTTACGGAGGATTGTTCCGAAGGCAAAGCTGT
>JAFTCS010000198.1 GCA_017454565.1 Clostridia bacterium | reverse complement strand
GTCTGACATTTCCTTGCATAGCAACCTCCGAAATAATTATAGTTTGTTCTTCTGCCCGGTCATAATGCGGTCTGATGTATAGTTCTGAGTAAAGAGCATTATAGTGCAGACAGAAAATTATAGTTCATTATATCAGAAAAATAAAGTAAAAGTCAATACAACAGTTTGTTTTTTGTAATATCGGTCTTGCATTTTTATGTGATATAAGCTAAAATAAAATAAGGAATATTATTTTATCCTGATGTACCCCTGCGGTGCATTGAATGATGAAAAAAGAAAACAAAAGGGGAGTATTATCATGTCTGAACAGAAAAAAGTGGCAGTCATCATGGGAAGCGACAGTGACTTTCCTACGGTGGCAGGCGCAATAAAGACCCTTGACGCTTACGGCGTGCCCTTTGAAGTGCACGTTATGTCGGCTCACAGAACACCCGAGGCCGCAGCCGAGTTTTCGGCAAACGCTAAAAAGAACGGTTTTGGCGTAATAATCGCAGCAGCAGGCAAGGCGGCTCATTTAGCCGGAGTACTTGCTGCACATACCACAATACCGGTTATCGGAATACCGATCAAGTCATCGACTCTTGACGGTCTTGACGCTCTTCTTGCAACGGTGCAGATGCCCAAGGGTATTCCGGTGGCAACGGTAGCTATTGACGGAGCAGATAACGCAGCTATTCTTGCAGTACAGATGCTCGCACTTTCCGATGATGCTCTGGCTCAGAAGCTTGCCGATGAAAAGGTAAGCATGAAGCAGGGTGTAGAAAAGAAGGACGCAGCAATGCAGCAGAAGGTAGCCGAACTGCTTGCCAAGTAAGGAGCCTGATTATGCCTGAATTACATGATGAGTGTGGAGTTATCGGCATATACACTACCGACCCCACGGTTGATATAGTTGAAGAGACCTACCTTTCACTCTATGCTCTGCAGCACAGGGGACAGGTGGGCGCAGGTATAGCTGTCAGCAACAACGGTACGATCACCTATCATAAGGATCCCGGAATGATACCCGAGGCTCTTCCCGAAAGTGAGCTTGCAAGGCTCGGCAACGGGCAGATAGCTCTTGGTCATGTCAAGTATTCGTCGGGAAACCATCCGGTTGACCACGAGAACCTTGCTCCGCTGGTCATGAGGTACATCAAAGGGCAGCTTGCACTTGGAATGAACGGCGCGCTTACGAACTATCACGAGCTGCGTGACGAGCTGAATCAGGGTGCTGCGATATTCCAGTCAAACGGCGACACCGAGATAATCGCATACCTTGTTGCAAGGGCAAGGATAAATACCCTTACAATTGAAGAGGCCGTACAAAAAGCCGTCAGTCAGCTGAAGGGAGCATACGCCCTTACGTTTATGGCGCCGCACAAGCTTATCGGTGTGCGTGACCCTATGGGTATACGTCCTCTTTGCTACGGCATGATAGGTTCAAGCTATGTCATAGCCTCTGAGTCCTGTGTGTTCGACAGCATGGGCGGCGAGTTCATCCGTGATATCGAGCCGGGTGAGATGCTTGTTATCGACAGTGAGGGCGTACACAGCTATAAAAGTAACAGCACAGGAAAGACAGCTTTCTGCATTTTTGAGTACATTTTTTTCTCACGGCCAGACAGCGTTGTTGACGGAGTTTCTGTCAACCTTTCCCGCCAGAGAGCAGGCCGCATGCTTGCAAAACAGCATCCGGTCGAGGCCGACATTGTATGCGGCGTTCCTGACTGCGGTATTGAGTCTGCCATCGGCTATGCAATGGAGTCAGGTATACCTTACGCTACAGGTCTTATCAAGAATAAATACATCGGCAGGGCTTTCAATGACAGAAAGCGCAATTCCGAGTACCTTATGCGCATAAAGCTGAACGCGCTTAAAAACAACGTGAACGGCAAAAGGGTTATCGTCATTGATGACTCTATAGTCAAGGGCAAGACCAGCCGCCATATAGTCAATCTGCTGCGTCAGGCAGGCGCTAAAGAGGTGCACATGAGGATCGCTTCACCGCCGTTTAAGTGTCCGTGCTATCTTACCAGCGATTCCACGGTAAAGGAGGAACTGATAGCTGCGACCAACAGCGTAGAGGATATCTGCCGCTATGTGGGTGCCGATTCCCTTGGGTTCCTTTCGGTTGAAAGTCTCAGGGAGCTTGCCAGAGAGAACAAGCTTGACCTGTGCGATGCCTGCTTTACGGGCAATTATCCTCTTGATGTCTCCGATACATCAAGAGAGGATAAATATTCAAAGCAGATAGAAAACAAATAAAATACCTGGAGGAAGATTATGAAAAGCTACAGTGACAGCTACAAGGCCGCAGGCGTTGACGTAACTGCAGGCTACAAAGCGGTTGAGCTTATGAAGGCTCATGTTGCAAGAACAATGACAAGCGGTGTGCTTTCGGGAATCGGCGGCTTTGGCGGCCTGTTTGAGATAGACACCACAGGCATCAGCAAGCCTGTTTTAGTTTCCGGCACAGACGGAGTGGGCACCAAGATCAAGCTTGCCTTTCTGATGGACAAGCATGACACCGTTGGCATAGACTGCGTTGCCATGTGCGTGAACGATATAATATGCTGCGGCGCAAAGCCCCAGTTTTTCCTTGACTATATAGCAATAGGCAAGAATTATCCCGAAAAGGTGGCAAAGATCGTTTCGGGTGTTGCTGAGGGCTGTGTACAGAGCAAATGCGCCCTTATCGGCGGCGAAACAGCCGAGCATCCCGGTCTTATGCCGGAAGATGAGTATGACCTTGCAGGTTTTGCGGTAGGCGTTGTTGACAAGGACAAGATACTCAAGCCGGATACCCAGAAGCCCGGTGACGTGATGATCGGCATACGCTCAAGCGGCGTACATTCAAACGGCTTTTCACTCGTCCGCAAGGTCTTTGATATAAGTGAAAAGACTATTTCCGTATATTATGACGAGCTGGGCATGACTCTCGGAGAGTCTCTGCTGACACCTACAAGAATATACGTCAAGGCTATTATGGAACTGCTTGACAGTGTAAAGGTCAAGTCGATATCCCACATCACTGGCGGAGGTTTCTATGAGAATATCCCGAGGTCACTTCCGGACGGCATTTCCGCAAGGATAGCCCGCAAGGACGTTCAGGTGCTCCCGATCTTCGACCTCATTGCAAAGGCAGGCAGCGTGCCTGAGAGGGATATGTTCAACACCTATAACATGGGCGTAGGCATGACAGTAGTTGTTGACGCCGCAGACGCAGACAAGGCTATTGCTTCCCTTAAAGCTTCCGGTGAGGACGCTTATGTGCTCGGAGAGCTGGTCGCAAGCGATGAGGGCGTTATCATCGAATACTGATAAAAGGTGACGGTTCAATGAAAAATATAGTAGTGCTTGTTTCAGGCGGCGGCACAAACCTGCAGGCTCTTATAGACGCTCAGGAAAGCGGCATAATAAAAAACGGCAGGATCACCTGCGTTATTTCCTCAAAGCCAGGTGTTTACGCACTTGAAAGGGCGGCAAAGCATGGTATCAGTTCAAGGGTGATAGCCCGTAAGGACTATGCCGATATAATCACTTACAGTCAGGCGGTGCTTGACGCCATACTTGAAGAGAAAGCCGACCTTGTGGTTTATGCAGGCTTTATGACCATACTTGACGAGCTTGTTGTAAAGGCTATGCCAAACAGGATGATGAACGTTCACCCTGCGCTTATCCCGTCATTTTGCGGCAAGGGATATTATGGGCTTAAAGTGCATGAGGAGGCTCTTAAAAAGGGCGTAAAGCTCACAGGCGCAACGGTGCATTTTGTGACAGAGGTATGTGACGGCGGCCCGATAATATTGCAGAAGGGTGTTGAAGTCCTTGACGATGACACGCCGGAAACTCTGCAAAGGAGAGTCATGGAGCAGGCTGAATGGAAAATACTGCCAAAGGCCGTGTCGCTCTTCTGTGAGGATAAGCTTGAAGTAAGAAATTCGCGCGTTTATATAAAGGATTGAGTCCTGAAAGTATACAGAAAGGAAATGTTGAAATGACAGATCTTAAAAAGGAAATATCATCGACTACCTATCCCGGCAGAGGCATTATAATCGGTATGAGCGAAGACGGCAAAAAAGCCGTTATCGGTTACTTTATCATGGGAAGAAGCGAAAACAGCCGCAACCGTGTTTTTGTGGCTGAGGGCAGAGACCTCAAGACTCAGGCTTTTGACCCATCAAAGTTAGTTGACCCGTCGCTCATCATTTACGCTCCGGTGCGCACACTGGAGAATTCTACTGTTGTTACCAACGGCGACCAGACCGACACTGTAAGAGATTTCATCCTTGAGGGCAAGACCTTCGAGGACGCTCTGCGTACACGCACCTTTGAGCCTGACCCGCCAAACTTCACTCCCAGAATTTCCGGTATCCTTGATTTTGCAGACGGAAGCTTTTCCTACAAGCTGTCTATCCTCAAAAGCAACTGCGGCAGGGAAGAGTCTGCACTGCGTTTCTTCTATGAGTACGCTCAGCCTGTAGCAGGTGAGGGTCACTTCATACATACCTACAAGTGTGACGGCAATCCCATCCCTTCATTCGAGGGCGAGCCTACCCTTGTGAACATCGAGGGAGATATCGACACCTTTACCGCAAATGTCTGGGAGTCGCTTAACGCAGACAACAAGGTTTCGCTCTATACCAGATTTATCGATCTTGCCACAGGTGAGTTCGAGGACAGGATAGTAAACAAGAATAAATAATATCACTTTACCGAAAGGAGTTCTTCACCATGAACGAGCTTGAACTTAAATATGGCTGCAACCCCAACCAGAAGCCTTCAAAGATCTATATGCAGGACGGTTCCGAACTGCCTGTGACCGTTCTCAACGGCAGACCGGGATACATCAACTTTCTTGACGCCTTCAACAGCTGGCAGCTTGTAACCGAGCTTAAAGCCGCCACAGGTCTTCCTGCTGCCGCATCCTTCAAGCATGTAAGTCCTGCCGGCGCAGCAGTTGCCACAGAGCTTTCCGACACCCTCAAAAAGATCTACTTTGTGGATGATCTGGAGCTTTCACCTATTGCAAGCGCTTATGCAAAGGCAAGAGGCGCCGACAGAATGTCGTCATACGGCGACTGGGTGGCTCTCTCTGACACCTGCGACAAGCAGACTGCCCTTCTTCTCCAGAGAGAGGTATCCGACGGCATAATCGCTCCCGACTATACAGACGAGGCGCTTGCCATTCTCAAGACAAAGCGTAAGGGTACCTATAATGTGGTAAAGATCGACCCGTCATACGTTCCCGCTGCTATCGAGCACAAGCAGGTATACGGCATCACTTTTGAGCAGGGCAGAAATGACCTTAAAATAGATGAGGACATGCTTAAAAATATCGTTACCGAAAACAAAGATTTCCCCGATGACGCCAAGAGAGACCTTATCATTGCGCTCATCACACTGAAATATACACAGTCCAATTCCGTCTGCTATGCAAAGGACGGTCAGGCTATCGGCGTAGGCGCAGGTCAGCAGTCAAGAATACACTGCACACGTCTTGCCGGCAACAAGGCTGATATCTGGTATCTGCGTCAGTGCCCGAAGGTACTCGCGCTGCCTTTCCGTGATGATATCCGCAGACCCGACCGCGACAACACCATTGACGTTTACATTTCTGACGACTATGAAGATGTACTTGCAGACGGCACATGGGAGCAGTTCTTTACTGTAAAGCCCGAGCCCCTTACAAAAGAGGAAAAGAAAGCATGGCTTGCCACTTTCAGCGGCGTATCACTGGGCTCGGATGCGTTCTTCCCGTTTGGCGACAACATTGAGCGCGCAAAGCGCAGCGGTGTTCAGTATATTGCTCAGCCCGGCGGTTCTATCCGTGATGACAACGTTATTGACACCTGCAACAAGTACAACATGACAATGGCATTCACCGGCATTCGTCTTTTCCATCACTGATATACAAGGAGGAAGATTCCAATGAGAATACTTGTTATCGGCAGCGGCGGTCGTGAGCATACGATCATCCGCAAGCTCAGGCAAAGCCCTAAAGTAGATAAGGTCTACGCAGCTCCCGGCAACGGCGGTATCTCCAAGGACGCTGAGTGCATCAACATCAGCGCCATGGACAAGGCGGGTATAGTCGAATTCTCGAAAAAAAATGCTGTTGACCTGGTGTTTGTGGCTCCGGATGATCCGCTGGCAGCAGGTATGGTCGATACGCTCATGGCAAACGGCATCCGCGCTTTCGGCCCCAGAGCTGAGGCTGCCATAATTGAGAGCAGCAAGGTTTTTTCCAAAAACCTTATGAAGAAATATCATATTCCTACAGCGGATTACGAGGTTTTTGACGATCCCGCAAAGGCTATGGCTTACATAGAAGAGAAAAATAAATATCCGGTGGTCATAAAGGCTGACGGACTTGCTCTCGG
>JAFTCS010000019.1 GCA_017454565.1 Clostridia bacterium | reverse complement strand
GGACTTTTGCGGAAAAGTCCCCCTTGACAATCCCCGAAAACGAACTTTTTCCGTTCTTAGTTTCACGGATTCAGGTTTTCAGACAATGCTCCTTAGATCAGTACGGTTTAGTGATCTTTGCACAGGCTATGGCAAGAGAACCGGGGCCTATGTGACAGCCTATACTCAGCGAAAGCGGTTCCGCTCTGAGCTTGAACTTCGGGAAAGAAGCTTCTATCTCCTTCTTCCATGCGTTCACCTCGTCATCCGACATATCGGAATATGAATACATCAGAGCCATCTCGCCCTTATCAACATACTCCTTGAAGCGTCCCTCGAAATCGTCGTGCATGGCTTCAAGCATCTTCTGCTTTGCAGACTTCATACCGCGGCACTTTGCATAGGCATCAAGCTTTTCGCCCTGTATCTGCAGCACAGGTTTAAGGTTCATTACGTTTGCAATGAGCGCGCCTGCTGTGGTAACACGTCCGCCCCTTTTGAGAAAACTGAGGTTGTTCACCGTAATATATATACTTGAAATCAGTTTCTCCTGCTCAAGTCTTGTTTTTATCCTTTTGCCGGACATGCCCTCTTTTGCCATGTTAAGAGCATCCAGAACAGACTGGTACTGTGTAACGGAAATTCTCTGATTGTTAACGACATGTACACGGCCGCCGAAATCCTTTGCTACCATGGACGCCGTTGTACATGAGCTGCTCAGACCTGATGACATGGGAATGTATACCAGCTCGTCATGCTCCTTGAGTATTGACCTCCATAAGTCAGAAAGCTCCTCCGGCGAGGGCTGAGAAGTAGAAACTGTCGTCTTGGATTCCGAGATGAGCTTGTAGAAGTCTTTCTGTGAGATATCAAGCTCCTCACGATACTGCTTGTCGTTTATGTAAAAAGACATGGGCAATACAAAAACCCCGAGCTTTTTTGCTCTTGACTGGGAGATACCGCTGTTACTGTCTGTGGCAATAGCTGTTTTAGACATTTTCTGCTCCTCCTTGAATATTATGTTTTGATTATGTGTTTTTTCATGGTCAGGCGGAAGCAGCGCGAAAAATCACTGTATGCTCCCCTATCACCTGCGCTTAACACTGAAAGGTGAAAATATTCAGCGTTTGCTTTATGATATTAGTATATATTAATTTCTTGAAAATATCAATGTGTTTTTAAAGAATCATTGTTTTGACTAAATCTGTAATGATTGTTTGACTATACTTATGCAGTAATATATTTCCTGATGTGTCATGTAAACAGGCTAAACAATTGAGATGTCAGAGGACTTTGAGTCTCGCCTGTCGGCTCGGTCGGTGCTTCTGCGGTGCCTCGGTCTCCGCCGGAGACCCGCCCCCCTCGTCCCTGCAAGCTTCTGAAAAAGCTTGAGCAAAACTTTTGTATTGTCATATTTGAAACAATTTCTGTGCGCGGCCGGCGGCTTGCCGGAACTGAAAAGCTGTGAAAACACACCGGTTTCCACAGCTTTCTGTAAGTTTACAGGTCTTTATTTTTTACTTTACGGTAAGAGTAAGTGTCTTTGCAGAGACCGCGCCCTTGCTGTCCTTGACGGTAAGGCGGATATACCATGTGCCGCTTTTGTCCGGCTTGAACGAAAGTCTGGTTGAAGAGGTGTCGGTATAAAGTGTACGGTAGGTGCTGCTGCCGGGAGCTTTAACCTGCATAGTGTATCGGAACGGGCTGTTGCTGCCCGATGCGCCGCAATACACATAGGCATAAGAGCCAAGTGTGACTGATGCTGAAGAAAGCTTTGAGCTGTTTGTCAGAGGCTTCTCCTTCACGTCAAGCTCATATTCTCTGGTAAAGGTAAATCCCGCACTGTCCCGGACGGTATAGCGAAAACGGAATTTGCCGTAGGTTTCAGGTGTAAAACTAACCTTATTGGCGGCTGAATACGCCGAAACGGTGCGCCATGTGCTGCTGTTCGGAGCAAGGCAGGTAAGCTTATACTGATATCCTCCGAAGCCTGCTGTCGCAGACATGGTTATAGTCACTGTCTGACCGTGGGCAACAGACGAACTGCTGAAACGCAGCTTTGAATTGAGAGCGTTCCTTACAGACAGACTAAAGCTTTTGTACGAGACACGGTTTGCTGAATCCTTTATGGTCACACGCAGGGTATACTCGCCTGCTGTCTGCGGCGTGAAGCTCATTGCCGATACCTTGCTTAGTTCGCGCACACTTGTCCATGTGGTCTGACCGGAGAGCTTGTAATCAAGTGCATATCTGTACACTCCGGTTCCGCCGTCAGCCTTGCCTGTGACCGTCACAGCGCGCTTTACCAGCGTTTTGCCTGTGGAAACAGCCGAAAGGTTTGTAAGGTTCTTTGGCTCTGCTTTCAGACTCAGGTAAGAATATGCCATTCTGCCGCCGGAATCCCTGACGACGGTGCGAAGCTCACAGGTGCCCGAAGCCGTCGGCTTGAAGGTCATGCTGCTTGTGCTGCCGAGAGGAACGACTCTTTGCCAGGTGCCGGAAGAGGTTTTCTGATCCAGCGCATAAGTGTAGCCGCCGGAACCTCCCGCTGCCTTTACGCTGACCGTTACAGACTGTCCAAGGGTTATACTGTCTGCGGAAAGTGTCGAAGTATTCGTGAGCACACCCCTGACACTGACGCTCATTGTTTTTTCCTGACGTATACCGTAGCCGTCAGTCACCACAGTTTTTACCGTGTAGCTGCCGGTCTTTTCGGCTTTGAAAGAGACTGCCGATGAAGTGCCGGAAATCAGATTTGCAGAGTAGGCGGAATCATACTGGTGTTTCTTGTAAACCTCAAGCTTGTAGGGAGCCTTGCCGCCCGTATATGAAGCCGTGACCTTTATCGTGTCGCCCACCACCACAGTCGTTGAACTGACCTTTGACGTATTCTTCACGGCTTTTGCGGAGTCAAGGAAAGCATGCCCGTTTGCCTTTGCGTAAGTCTCGGCGGCACCGCCTGCCTTGCCGACCAAAAGCATTTCCTTGCCCTTCGTAAGCGGTTCAAAAGCATGAGGACTGATCTCGGTAACGGTGTCGGGTATCGTGCAGTATGCAGCGCTGTTATATGCAAAAGCGTAGGATGGTATAGTCTTGATCTTAGCGCTGCTTATGTTCAGGTTTTTCAGATTCCGGCACTGAGAAAAGGCACCCTCGCCTATTTTTTCGACTGTAGAGGGAAGCTCCACAGAGGTAAGCAGGTCATTGAAAGAAAATGCCCCTGCAAATATCTCTTTCGTACCGCTTGCCACGCTCACATTTGTTCCGTTCGGACATGAAACAAGTGTCGTGCCCTTGTACAGAGCGCCGCCTGTATATCTGTAGCCTGTGCCTGTTGTAACGGACTTTATGCTCTTGCAGCCGGCAAACGCCCTCTCGTCAATGGTTGTTACAGACGCCGGAATGTTTATCTTTTCAAGCGCGGTACATCCATAGAAAGCGTTCACGCCTATATATTTAAGCGTTTCCGGGAGCACGACCTCTTTCAGAGTATTGTTGTTGGTGATGAACTCCCTTGCTATATTCACCACCGGCTTGCCGTCAATGTATGCAGGAACCGTAAGCTTTGCCGGTACGGTCTCGCCGTCATACTGGTAGACCTCAAGGCCGCCGCTGACGCTTCTTGTGCTGAAAAGCGTGGAGCGCTTGGTGACGTCGTAAGCTCTCGGCGCCTTGCCCGAATAACCTGCTTCAAGTATGTATATTTCTTTTCCGTCAGTTATAACTGCGTTCTTGTGACCGCTGCCCGCATAAGCGTCTTTGTTGCCGTTTCTTATCCATGCCCTGAAGCCCAGTTTCTTAGCCATAAGCACGGCTGTCTCTGAGGACGCCCAGCAGTCGCCGCCGCCTGCCACCACAAGTCCCTCAGCGGAACAGTATTCGGCGCTGTAATCTCTGGCGGCAATAAACTTTGCGATCTTCACTACTTTGTCATGTGTGCTCATTGACGAAGTTATATTTGATTTCAGATAATCGTCAATGGTTTTGTTCACGTATGTATCAACATAGTCTTTCAGTTCGACATTGACCGTAAAGGTCTGGCCGTCTGCACGAACGGTTATAACGGAGCTTCCGTATTCCGCATATTTTGTGACCTTTACCGGAGTCCTGTCCGGGTCGGGGCTTGAAAAACCGTAGCTCATGCCGTTCCCGAAATTGTACCAGTAATATGTCGCATAATTAGGCTCGATAAGCCCGCTTGCAGACACCTTTACCTTGCCGTTGCTGCTCTGGTATGTAACGGAGTTTGCCCCTGTGACCCTTAGCTGATATCGTGTAGTGTATGACGACGGGATTGAGATGTAAGGCTCCGCCCAGTCGTCCATAGCGTAAAGCGTCACTTTGGTAGTATTTATCACCGGTGTTCCCGCCGCACTGACACTAAGATCTCCCGTTTCAGCAGCTAACGGCAGGGCCGCAGCAGTCGCAGTGCAGATCATCAGTGCCGCAGCAGACACCGATAAAAGCTTCTTTAAAGCATACCTGAATTTCATACCCATTGTGATCCCTCCCTCTTTCTTTTTCGTGATTTACAAAACGTCATATTACTCTTATTTTATAATATAACATTTAAAAACGAAAAACAATTCAGCAAGGGCAAGTTTTACATTATAGAATAAAACTTGTTATAATGCACACAAAAAGGCTGTCCATACTGTTATTATCGTCATCTGACGCCCATGAATTTTGTTTAAGAGATATCCGGTTTTTTTAGCGATTTTTAATAATGGTATTATTTTATAGCCGGTCAGGGGGACTTTTGCGGAAAAGTCCCCCCAACACCCCCGAAAACGCTGTTCACGGTGATTGATAAACAAGTGCGCAACTACACCCTCGCGCACAGAAAGAAGTACCAGCCGCGATGCGTTTAGTTCTGGTCAGAGTAAACTATCAACGCGAACAGGTCGTGTGCGGTCACGCACCGAAACTTTATTGTTTGAAATGAAATCTCCGGACACTAGTAAAAAAGGAACCACCGATAACAACCAGTGGTTCCCAAAAACTCAGTTTTACCTGAATCCGTGAAACTAAGAACGGAAAAAGTTCGTTTTCGGGGATTGTCAAGGGGGACTTTTCCGCAAAAGTCCCCCTTGACTCGCTCTCCGCAGAGAGCGAAACACTTTTTTCTTCTGCGCTCCGCAAGGGGTGAACCCAAAAACAGTCCGGTGGACTGTTTTGGGGGAGGGGACGCCCTGCGCAAGAG
>JAFTCS010000197.1 GCA_017454565.1 Clostridia bacterium | reverse complement strand
TGCGCGACAAGAAAGCAAAAAAGCTCGGCTACAACAATTTCGTAAAGCTTGGCTATCTGCAGATGAACAGAAACTGCTACGGTCCTGAGGATGTCAGCAATTTCCGCAAGGCTGTAGTGCGCTACATCGTGCCCATTGCCGACAGTCTTTACCGCAGTCAGGCAAGACGCACAGGGCTTTCCTATCCTTTCAGCTTCGCGGATGCCGCCCTGCATTTCCGTGACGGCAACCCGACCCCCTGCGGTACTCCGGAGGATATTCTCGAAACAGGCAAGAAACTCTATCATTCACTTTCGGACGAGACCGCAGAGTTCATCGACACCATGCTCAATGACGAGCTGATGGACGTGCTCAGCAAAAAGGGCAAGGCAAGCGGCGGTTACTGTACCCAGCTCGGCGACTATAAGGTGCCTTTCATTTTTGCGAATTTCAACGGTACCGCCGATGATGTCGAGGTCATCACCCACGAGGCCGGTCATGCCTTTGCATACTATTGTGCAAGGAATATTTTCCCCTCTGATAACCAGAGCCCGACCCTTGAAGCCTGCGAGATACATTCAATGACCATGGAATTTTTCGGCTGGCGCATGAGCGATGAATTTTTCGGTAAGGATTCCGATAAATTCAGATACAACCACCTTTTCGGCGCGCTCACGTTTATTCCCTACGGCGCAATGGTGGATCATTTCCAGCATATCATATATGAAAATCCGGGAATGCCCAAGGCAGACCGGCATAAGATCTGGTCTGAGCTGATGGGCATATACATGCCCTGGATGAAGCTGGACGGCTCACCGTTCTACGGTGAGGGCAGAGGCTGGCAGAGACAGCTTCATATTTATGAGAATCCGTTTTATTATATTGATTATTGTCTTGCGCAGACTGTCGCGCTTGAATTCTGGTCTATAATGCAGAAAAGCCACAGTGAAGCATGGGAGCGCTACATGAAGTTGGTAAACAAGGCAGGCACCCAGACCTTTACCCAGCTTGTAGAGACTGCCGGTCTTGACCCGCCCTTTGACGAAAACGCCCTGAAAGAGATCGCCCAGGCTGCCGAAAGGTACCTCAGAGACTTTTCACTCTGACTGTCAGGGGGACTTTTCCGGCGCAGAGCCTGCGCTCCCTTGTTCGCGTTAATTGCTTATTTTAACCGAAACTTAACGCACCGCGAATGGCGTGAACTGTCGTGCGCGAGTATTATAGTTTCCCTTTGTTTATCAAGCCCCGCGAACAGGGATCCAGCGTCACGCTGGCCCCCGAAAACGCTGTTCGCGTTCAAAGTATATTCTATACAGCATAAACCGATCGCGGTTCATATTTTTTATGTACGCAAGCTATATAGTTTCGGTTTATATTGGAATGTAATGCAAAGTATCCACCCCAAGAATAGACGTCGGAGATATTGATTTTGGCTTTCTGACGAAACACTCCCCACAGGAGGATAATATGCAAAAGGATTTTGTAAAATTTGAAAATGTTTATAAGCGCTACAAGATGGGCGAGGTCACGATCACTGCCGCAGACGGTGTGAGCTTTTCCGTTGACGAGGGAGAATTCGCCGTTGTTGTAGGGCTTTCCGGCGCAGGCAAGACCACTGTGCTGAACATCCTCGGCGGGATAGACTGCTGCGACGAAGGAAAGATCATTGTGGGCGGCAAGGATATCAGCCATCTTAATCAGCACGATCTGGCGTCATACCGCAGATATGATATCGGCTTTGTGTTCCAGTTCTACAATCTGGTGCCGAATCTCACCGCAAAAGAAAACGTGGAGCTTGCCACCCAGATCTGCCGGGAATCCCTCGATGCAGACCTTGTGCTTGACAGCGTTGGTCTTTCTGAAAGGAAAAACAACTTCCCGTCACAGCTTTCAGGCGGTGAGCAGCAGCGTGTTTCAATCGCAAGGGCACTTGCCAAAAAGCCAAAGCTGCTTCTCTGCGATGAGCCTACCGGCGCCCTTGACTACAACACCGGAAAAAGCATTCTGAAGCTTCTCCAGACCAGGTGCCGCGAGGACGGAATGACAGTCATCCTCATCACCCATAACTCGGCTATAACGCCGATGGCTAACCGTGTCATACGCATGAGGAGCGGCAAGGTCATAAGCAATGTGGTCAATCCGACTCCTTTGCCCATAGAACAGATCGAATGGTGATACTTCATCCGTAAACCAAAGCAACGGGGGGTCGGTATGATTAATAAAAAGAAAAAAAGAAGTGCCCTGAGAAAAAACATTCTCAGGGAAATATTAAGGACAAAATCAAGGTTTATTGCAATTTTTGCCATAATCGGCATAAGCGTGGGCTTTTTTGCCGGTCTGAAATCCGCTACGCCCAGCATGAAAAAGACTGCTATGGATTACTTTGACAACAACAGCCTTATGGATATCCGGCTCGTCTCGACCGTCGGATTCGGTGACGATGATATTGAGGATCTGAGCAGGCTTGATTTTGTGGACAGCGTTATGGCGGGCTATTCCTCTGACCTGATAGTCACTCAGGACAGCATTGACTTTGTTGTAAAAGTAATGTCTCTGCCCGAAAAAAGCAAGACCAGCAAGGAACCCATAAATTCGCTTCTGCTGAAAGAAGGCCGTTACCCTAAAAACGAAAACGAGTGCGTGATGGAGAGCTACTTTCTGAAAATGTCCGGCTATAATATAGGCGACACCATCTCATTCAACAAGTCTGTAGAGGGCAAGGACACCACATCACTGATAAAAAATCTTGACTATCAGATAGTCGGCATAGTGGATTCTCCGCTCTACCTTACATATCTCAGGGGAAACTCTACCATAGGTGACGGCACCATCACGTTTTACATGTTTCTGCTGCCGGAAGCCTTCGCTACCGAACGCTACACCGCTGTATACCTGCGCACAAAGGCTTCCTCAGACACAGAAAACGAGCTGAGTGACGAATACCGGGATCTCATAAGTGAGGAAAAGGACTTCCTGAAAAGCTATTCCGAAGGCAGAATAAAGAAGTTCAACGAAACGACCCTTGCCGACGCCCGGAAAAAGCTCAGCGACGCCGAAAAGGAATTCAACGAGAAAAAAAACGATGCCATAAAAAAGCTGAACAACGGTGTCAAGGAATTCAAAGAAGGAGAAAATGAATTCTACACCAAAACCGGCGACGCACAGAAGACCATTGATGACAGCGAGAAAGAGCTTGAGGACGGCCGAAAGCAGCTTGAAGAGGGCGAGAAAGAATATCAGAAGGGCATTGAAGAGGGCAAAAAAAAATTAAGCGAGGGTCAGGCTCAGTACGAAGAGGGACTTGCTCAGTACAATGCGGCAAAGTCAGAGTATGATATCCAGATAAGTCAGGCCGAAAAGCAGCTTGACTCTGCGAAAAGCGACTTTGACATGCAGTATCAGATATTTTACACCTCGACAAAACCCAGCGCCGAAACAAAGCTGACGCTGCTTAAATCAATGATAGAAGTATGCAGCTCTGCAATTGATGAGATCGAATCCCGCATTGCTTACCTTAAAAGCCACGGTGCAGGCAGGCTTATCGCCGAAGAGATCGCAGAACTGGAAAAAAAGCTTGCAGAATACCGTCAGAAACTTGACGAATACAAGACTCAGTATGACGAGGGCACAAAAATGCTGAATGACGGCGAAAAACAGCTTAACGATGCCAAAAAACAGCTTGACGATGCTCAGGCGCAGCT
>JAFTCS010000196.1 GCA_017454565.1 Clostridia bacterium | reverse complement strand
TTCACGGCGCCGGTGTATTCTATGGAATCCCTTTTGATAATGGTGTAGCCGGTGGCGTCAAGGTTATAAACGATGCCGCAGCCGCCGTTTACGCTGAGCATGGGGCTTGCAAAGGAGTGCTGCTTTTCAAGAGATGTGCCTGCATTGCTGTTCAGCACCTTGATTGTGGTGTCGCTGCAGTACACCGGAACGCCGCTTATGAGGTCAAAATTTCCTGTAGTGACCACAGAACCGGTAAAACCTATGGGATATCCGTCGCCCTCGCTTTTGCCCAGCAGGTCATACTGGAACCAGTGCGCTATATTGTCGGGGGTGAGCTTGTCAATATTCAGCATTGCAAGCACTGCCACCACTGACAAAAAAAGTATCAAAAACATTTTCAGGAATTTTTTGGTTATGTCATGGGGCATGGGGTCCTCATCGCGGTAATCCTCAAGAGGGACCTCCTCGTAGCTCATATACTTACGCTTCGCAGCCTTTTTTTCCTGTTTCTTCTCATCGTTCCGGTAACGGCTCTTGTTCGATCTCATTCTTTTCAACTCCATTCATAGAACACCCGATTAAGGTAAAGACCCTCCGGCGGGGCTGTGGGGCCGGCCTGCGAGCGGTCAAGGGAACTTATTATGGCGGGTATGTCGTCAGGCTGTATTTTTCCCTGCGAAACATACAGCAGAGTGCCTACGATTATCCTCACCATATTGTACAAAAAGCCGTCGGCTTCTATAGTCACTGTCACCAAGTCGCCTGAACGGGTCACGGATATATTTTTGACTGTCCGGTGAAAGTCGCCCTTGCGCCTGTGGGGATCTACTGTGCAGAAAGAGGTAAAGTCGTGCCTGCCAAGAAAGTGCCGGGCAGCCTTATCCATTATTTCGTGGTCGAGACTGTGCCAGTAATGCAGAGCCAGACCCTCCAAAAACGGGTCGCGCACAGGTGTGTTGAGTATCTTATATATGTATTCCTTGCCCTTGCAGGAGTAGCGCGCGTGAAAGTCCCCGGGAACGTCAACGGCGCTGACTGCGGCAATACTTGACGGCAGAAAGCGATTGAGAGCAAGCGGCAGCCTGTCAGCGGGAATGGTGTGCTCTGTGCGGAAGCTTACGCAGTACATGTTCGCATGCACACCGGCGTCTGTGCGGCTGCAGCCCTTTATGTCAGGGCGCTGACCTATCACATTATAAAGAGCCTCCTGAAAGCGCGCCTGCACTGAATCGGCGTTTTCCTGCACCTGCCAGCCGTGATATCCGCGGCCGTCATATTTTATTGTTGTGAGAATGTTCCTCATAGCTTCACCTGACTGTTGCGGGAAAATATACATTGCAGAGTATTACCCCAGCAAATACTACAATAAAGAAAATAAGTGCAATAAGGTCGGCTTTGGAAAAGTGCAGCACCTTCATACGGGTGCGTCCCTTGCCGCCGTTGTAGCAGCGGCACTCCATAGCCATAGCAAGGTCGTTCGCTCTGCGGAATGATGACACAAAAAGAGGTATCAGCACAGGGACAAGCGCCTTTACACGCTTTATCAATCCTCCGCTTTCCATGTCTGCGCCCCTTGCTTTCTGAGCGTTCATTATCTTGTCCGTTTCCTCAAGCAGGACAGGGATGAAGCGCAGCGCAATGGTCATCATCATGGCAAGCTCGTGTACCTTTACATGGAATATTTTCAGCGGGCTGAGCAGACGCTCGATCCCGTCCGTCAGGTCGGTGGGCGAGGTGGTAAACGTCAGCACCGAGCTGATGAGCACCAGTGTGGCTATCCTGATGGTCACAAAGACAGCGTTGTTGATGCCGCCCTCGGTTATCCTGATAACGCCCCACTCCCAATAGACCTGACCGCCGCCGTAAAAGATGTTGAGTATGCCTGTGAACAGCACCACCACAAGTATGACCTTCATGCTTTTAAGATACAGCTTAAAGCTTATTCTTGTGACCAGCACCGACAACATTGACGCAAGCGTGATAAGCATGAGCGCCATGTAATTTACGGCTACGAAAATAAAAACGATTATAGCAAACAGCAATAGTATCTTTGCCCTTGCGTCCATTCTGTGGACAAGTGATTTTCCGGGCATGAACTGCCCCAGCGTAATATCTCTTACCATAAGCACCTCCGGATAGTCACGGGATAACCGATGCTGAATGCTTCTGCGAAAGGCAGCCCAGCACCTCACTGAAACCCTGTTCGACTGTCAGGGCGCCTGTGTCTACGGGTATGCCCTTTTCCCTCAGGAGCATCATTATCCTTGTTATCTGCGGCACACGCAGCCCCATCGCCTCTAATTCACGTCCTTTTGAAAATACTGCCTTGGCGCTGTCCAGCATTACATTTTTTCCCTTGTTCATAACAAGTATCCTGTCGGATATCCTGGCGATATCCTCCATGCTGTGGGATACCAGCAAAACGGTGTTCTTGCGGATATCGTGGTAGCTCTTTATCTCCGAAAGCAGAGCATCCCTGCCCAGCGGGTCAAGACCTGCGGCCGGCTCGTCCAGAATGAGCACATCAGGGTCCATGGCGATAACGCCGGCTATGGCCGCCCTTCTCTTTTCGCCTCCTGAAAGGTCAAACGGAGACTTGTCAAGCAGCTCAGGGCGCAGACCCGTGAAACGTGCGGCGTCCTCTACCTTTTTTTCTATTTCCTCGGGTGAGAGCTTCATGTTTTTGGGGCCGTAGGCAATATCCTTGCGCACGGTCTCTTCAAAAAGCTGGTATTCCGGATACTGGAACACCATGCCCACCTTGAAGCGCACCTCTCTTATCTGCTTAGGCTTTTCCCAGATATCACGGCCGTTCAGGAGTATCCTGCCCTTGTCGGGGCGCAGCAGACCGTTAAGCAGCTGCACCAGTGTGGATTTTCCCGAACCCGTGTGACCGATTATCCCTAAGAATTCGCCCTGTTCTATTTCAAAGCTCACGTCTTCAAGGGCAGTCTTGCAGAATGACGTGCCCTTTCCGTAGGTGAGACTGATATTTTCTACTTTAATGACCGACATTCTTTTCCCTCCGAAAACCTGTCATCCCTTTATGAGCTTCATTATCGCAGCGACACATTCTTCCTCCGAAAGCACCGAATCCGGCACGTCAAAGCCGCAGCCTTTCAGCTTGTAATTAAGCTCGGTCGCCTGCGGAACGTCAAGCCGGTGCTGTTTCAGCAGCTCGACCTTTGAGAATACCTCCTTCGGTGTGCCGTCAAGGAATATCTTGCCCTGATCGACCATTACCACTCTGCCGGCAAGCACAGCCTCCTCCATGTAATGGGTGATGAGGATGATAGTAATGCCGTTTTCGCGGTTCAGCCTGGTGATGGTATCCATTACCTCGTCGCGTCCCCTTGGGTCAAGCATTGCCGTAGGCTCGTCAAGAACGATACATTCCGGCTCCATTGCAATAATGCCGGCTATTGCCACCCTCTGCTTCTGTCCTCCGGAAAGCTTGTCCGGGGAATGATGCCTGTATTCGTACATGTCAACGGCTTTCAGGGCGGAGTCCACACGCCTGCGTATCTCGGCAGCGGGAACGCCGAGATTCTCGCAGCCAAAAGCCACGTCCTCCTCTACAACGCCCGCCACTATCTGGTTATCGGGATTTTGCAGCACAAGCCCTACCTTTTTCCGGATATCGAATACATGGTCGTCATCCTTGGTGTTCATGCCGTCAACAATCACATCGCCTGTGGTGGGAAGATATATCGCGTTGAAATGCTTTGCAAGGGTGGATTTTCCAGATCCGTTGTGACCGACCACTGCCACAAACTCGCCCTTATCAACGGTCAGGTCTATTCCTCTGAGCGCAAAATCGCCCTCCTGCCCGTCAATATCTTCTTCATATTTAAAGTATAGGTCCTTTACCTGAATAAAATTTCCCAATCAGATCAATCCTTTGGTATTTCACTTTCTTTGCCAGCCAGCTTGACCGCTGCGCTCCGCTCTAAGTATGAACCGAAATCTTACCCTCGCGCACAGAAAGAAATAACAGCCGCGATGCGTTTAGTTCCGGTCAGAGTAAACTATCAACGCGAAATTTTGGGGGCGCAGGCTCTGCGCCGCAAAAGTCACCCCGACAAGCGCCTCCGGGGTGTCACCCGTTTTCCCATATAGCGGTGCTTCCGCAGGGCAGGGCAAGATTTGTACTTGTGACGTGCAGACCTATCTCAGAGCTGCTCACTCTGCCGCCGAAACGCGGTTTCAGCATGACGCCTAAAAGATACTCCATTACAGACGGCGACAGCCCTGTGGTATAAGAGTTGAGGATGAAAAACCGCGCATCCTCGGAAAGAATGGGCAGGCAAAGCTCTGCCAGTGAGAAAAGCTGCTCTTCAAGCTTCCACACCTCACCGCCGGGGCCTCTGCCGTAGGACGGCGGATCCATGATGATGCCGTCGTATTTATTTCCGCGGCGCTGCTCACGCTGAACGAACTTTACACAGTCGTCAACAAGCCAGCGCACCGGTCTGTCTGAAAGTCCGCTGAGAGCCGCGTTCTCCTTCGCCCACTGAACCATGCCCTTTGAGGCGTCAACATGGGCGACCGAAGCGCCGGCGCTAAGACACGCAAGTGTGGCTGCACCTGTGTAGGCAAACATGTTGAGTATTTTCAACGGCCGTCCGGCTGAGCGAATTTTCTCTGCGGCAAAATCCCAGTTCACGGCCTGTTCGGGAAATACACCCGTGTGCTTGAAGCCCATGGGCTTGATGCCGAAGGTCAGGCTGCCGTAGGAGATCTTCCACTGGTCGGGCAGCTTTTTGTAATACTGCCATGCGCCGCCTCCGCTGGAGCTGCGCAGGTATCTTGCGTGGGCAGTTTTCCAGCGCGGGTCAGTGCGCCGGGTCTTCCAGATTATCTGCGGGTCCGGGCGTATGAGGATGATGTCTCCCCAGCGTTCAAGCCTTTCGCCCTCAGAGCAGTCAATAAGCTCGTAGTCCTTCCAGTTGGCTTCTCTCATTGAATATCCCTCATATCATAAAACATATTGTGCAGAGCAGTTTCGGCAACTGCCCTGCACAGCATAAACTATTCCGATCCGGTTATTTCACTTCGGGGCTGAGATCACTTCTTGATCTCAAGGATAGCTCCTCTGTTGCCTGATGTGACAAGTGAAGCGTATCTTGCAAGATAGCCTGTGGTGATCTTAGGCTCTCTGGGAGTCCACTCTGCACGTCTTGCGGCAAGCTCCTCGTCTGTAAGACGTACGTTAAGGGTATTGGCGTTGATATCTATGTCGATGATGTCGCCGTCCTTTATGAGAGCAATTGGGCCGCCCACTGCAGCCTCGGGTGAAACGTGACCGATGGATGCGCCTCTGGTAGCGCCTGAAAAACGTCCGTCAGTGATGAGCGCGACAGTGCCGCCCTGACCTCTGCCCATGATAGCCGAGGTGGGATTGAGCATCTCTCTCATGCCGGGGCCGCCCTTGGGGCCTTCATAACGGATGACTACTACATCGCCGTCGTTGATCTTGCCGCCGTTGATAGCGTCCATTGCGTCCTCTTCGCAGTCAAACACACGCGCAGGGCCGGAGTGTCTGAGCATCTCGGGAGCCACCGCGCTGCGCTTTACAACGCAGGAATCGGGAGCAAGGTTGCCTCTGAGAACGGCAATTCCGCCTGTGGCGCTGTAAGGATTCTCAACCGGTCTGATGATGTCGGTATCCTTGTTTACGCAGCCTGCAATATTCTCGGCAACGGTCTTGCCTGTGCAGGTGATAATGTCGGTCCTGAGCAGACCGAGCTTGTTGATCTCGTTCATAACGGCATAAACGCCGCCTGCCTCGTTAAGATCCTCCATGTATGCTCTGCCGGCAGGTGCAAGGTGGCAGAGGTTAGGTGTGTGGGCGCTGATACCGTTGGCTATATCGGGGTTAAGCTCTATACCGCATTCATGTGCAATAGCCGGCAGATGGAGCATGCTGTTGGTGCTGCAGCCAAGTGCCATATCCATAGTCAGGGCATTGCGGAAAGCGTCCTCTGTCATAATGTCACGTGGACTTATGTTCTTTTCATAAAGCTCCATAACCTTCATGCCGGCATGCTTTGCCAGTCTGATGCGCTCGGAATGGACTGCGGGACTGGGTCCGTTGCCCTTAAGAGCCATGCCAAGGACCTCGGTAAGACAGTTCATGGAGTTTGCGGTATACATGCCGGAGCAGGAACCGCATGTGGGACAAACCTTGTTTTCATACTCGTCAAGCTCTTCTGCGGTTATCTTGCCGGCAGCGTAAGAGCCTGTAGCCTCAAACATACTTGAAAGGCTTGTCTTGCTGCCCTTTACCCTGCCTGCCAACATGGGGCCGCCGCTTACGAATATTGTGGGGATATTGAGCCTTGCCGCTGCCATGAGAAGTCCGGGAACGTTCTTGTCGCAGTTCGGGACCATTACAAGCGCGTCAAAAGCATGAGCGATAGCCATGCACTCGGTAGAATCTGCAATAAGGTCGCGTGTGACAAGAGAATACTTCATTCCCTGATGACCCATTGCTATACCGTCGCAGACAGCTATTGCCGGGAAAACCACGGGTGTGCCGCCTGCCATGGCAACGCCAAGCTTTACGGCCTCCACGATCTTGTCGATATTCATGTGACCGGGCACGATCTCATTATAAGAGCTTACGATACCTACCATTGGTTTTTTCATTTCCTCGTCCGTCATGCCGAGTGCTCTCAGCAGACAGCGCTGGGGAGCGCATTTTGCTCCGTTATGGATAGCGTCACTGTTCATTGTTATTACCTGCCTTTTTATTTTTTACGGCAAATTGCCGATAGTA
The DNA here is from genome assembly GCA_017454565.1 of Clostridia bacterium. GTDB lineage: Bacteria > Bacillota > Clostridia > Oscillospirales > Acutalibacteraceae > UBA1213. Next base: position 1,490 of record JAFTCS010000196.1, on the reverse strand, counting down.
TACTTATATATTATAAATTCTTATACAGATATTGTCAATCGTTTTATTCCGCAGAAACAGGGCAACTGCACGAAAAATCTATAAAACATAACAATAAAGTTTCGCCGGCCTTTTCAGCGGGAAGCTGCCGCACCCTTGTTCGCGGAGTCGCTTTATTCCGACCGATAATTAACTGCTCGCGACTCAAACAATTTACCATGCGCGAGTGGTGCGTTGAAAAATTGTTTAACATTCTCTGCTAACAGGCGGCTATCAGTCTTATGTGCTTAGAGTTTTCAACTTGTTCAAAAACCGTGATAAATTCCGGAATAATGTTTGACGAAGCTGTTCTTTTAGGGTATAATACTATAATGTGTAAATATGTATATTTCGGCACGGAAGGAAGAAACGGTATGATTCAGCTTGAAAATGTCTCTAAGGTCTATCCGAACGGTACCGAAGCTCTGCGGGACCTCAGCCTTGAAATAAAGGACGGCGAATTCGTTTTTATCGTTGGGCCGTCAGGAGCAGGAAAAAGCACTCTTCTGAAGGTGCTTATCCGCGAGGAAAAGGCAAGCTTCGGCAAAGTCAATGTTAACGGGTTTGACCTTATGAATATCAGAAAGGGAAAGATCCCCTACCTCAGAAGAACAATGGGCATCGTGTTTCAGGATTTCAGACTCATTGAGAAAATGAGCGTTTTCGACAACGTAGCCTTTGCCATGAGGGTCATTGGCGCACCCAAAAACAAAATAGATCAGCGTGTGCAGAGCATGCTTTCCCTGGTGGGACTGGAGGGCAAGGAAAAATGCAGACCCTCTCAGCTTTCCGGCGGTGAACAGCAGAGAGTAAGCCTTGCCCGCGCGCTGGTCAACGAACCCGGCTTGCTTATCGCAGACGAGCCTACGGGGAATATTGACCCGGAGCTTTCCTTTGAAATAATGAAAACCCTCTATGAGATAAACAAAAGCGGTACAACGGTGATAATAGTTACCCATGAGCACGACCTGGTAAAGCAGTTCGGCGGCAGGGTAATATGGATAGAGGACGGCAGCATACTGCATGATGCCGTTATTGCCGGTGAAATGAACAAGGACAGCGATAAGGAGAACAAAACGGATGATAAGGAGGCTGATGCTCAGTGAAGCTTTCAAGTACAGGATACCTCATAAAAGAGGGTTTCCGGAATGTTTGGGCAAACCGCATGATGTCGCTGGCTTCGGTGATCGTGCTGGTTTCGTGCCTGATTATCACAGGTGCCGCCTCTCTTATTTCGGTCAACGTGAACAGTCTTATAGCAAGTATCGGAGACGACGACCAGATAACCGTATATCTGCTGCCCGAGCTGAATGATGCGGAGTCGCACAGTCTCGGCGCAAAGCTTAAAGCTATTGATAATGTTGAGAGTGCTCATTTCCGTTCAAGGGATGACGTGCTGAAGGACTACAAGGATACCCTTGGCGATGAGATATATGCCGCTATGCAGGGCGAAGGCAATCCGTTCGGCAATG
>JAFTCS010000018.1 GCA_017454565.1 Clostridia bacterium | reverse complement strand
GGGACTTTTGCGAAAAAGTCCCCCCGACACCCCCGAAAACGTTGTTCGCGGAGATTGATAAACAAGAGTAAACTTGAACGCGAAAAGTGGACCGGCAGCTTGCCGGCGCGCACAAGAGTTTATTTCAGCCGCGATCGGTTTAGTTTTGGTCAGAGTAAACTTGAACGCGAACAGGGGTCCAGCGTCACGCTGGCGCGCACAGAAAGAAGTACCAGCCGCGATCGGTTTAGTTTTGGTCAGAGTAAACTTGAACGCGAAAAAGGGTCCAGCGTCACGCTGGTTACATCATGCGTTTGGCGTATTTCCAGGCGAGGATGCGGAAAGCGGCATGGTTTATGGTGTCCTCGCTTATTTTGCCGCTCTGTACGGCTGCTTTTATGGAATTGAGCGAGCTTTCGATCATCCCGCTGCTGATTATCATAATGTCGTTGCCGGCAAGTACGGCAGCTACAGCCGGGGTCTCTCCGCTTGTGTATTTGCTTATGGCTCCCATGGAAAGATCGTCTGTGATTATCAGCCCCGTAAATCCCATGTCCTTGCGCAGAAGCTCATGCACCTTTTCCGACATGGATGCAGGCTTGTCCTCGTCAAGACAGCTTACAATATTATGACTCACCATTACAAAGTGAGCACCTGCCTTTATACCCGCTTCAAACGGAACAAGATCGCTCTTTTTCAGATCCTCAAGTGTGCGCGTGTCTACCGAACTGCCGTAATGAGTGTCCGTGTTGCTGCCATAACCCGGAAAGTGCTTCAGCGTTACCGAGACCCCGCGTTTCTGGCTCAGTTCGGTGACTATCCTTACAAATTCAGAGGTGGTCTTGGCGTCCTCACCCAACGAACGGCTGTACATGAAATCCTTTTTGTTTGTGGATATATCGCAGACCGGGGCAAGGTTCACGTCAATGCCCAGTTCATGCAGCAGGGTGGCTTTTTCATCCGCGTCACTCTGGATGTATGCCATTCCGCCTCTTTTATAAAGCTCTCGCGGAGAAAGAAATTCGTGCGGGCTAAGCTCTTTTTTGGCTCCGATTCTCGTCACATCGCCGCCCTCTTCGTCTACGGCTATGCACAGCGGAACTTTCTGGGAAATTGCAAGAGAGGATATTTTTGAGATGACCTGATCCTTTGTCTGATATGCAAAGTCATTGCCGAAAAGAAGATATCCGCCAAGATGGTTTTCTCTCGCGATCTCGATCTCGTCCTCGGCAGGCAGACCAGACATGAGCATCTGACCGATCTTTTCGTCAAGGGTCATAGTGGCAAGATATCGGTATGCGTCAATGTAATATTCGGAAAAGATTCCGCCGTCATTGTATTCGTCCGGCAGACCGGGTATTGGTGTGACCGAGGTTTCCGGAGCTTTGGATACCTGTGAGATATCGGAGCCGTCTGAAGTATCTGACGCCGCTGATGACTGTACATCCGGCGACTGCTCAGAGCCGGATTCGCTTTCGGCTCCGCTGGGTTTCCATACCGAGCTTTCGGCCTTTGTGGTTTCCGATACATGGCTGTTTTCAGAAGCCTTGGCGGTCTTTTCGCTCATTTTTACCGGCTGGCGGCTGCATGCTCCTGATGCTGATATAGACACGCACAGAGCAAAAACGGCAGCGGCTTTGGTTATCCTTGTGTGTTTTTTCATGGTGTATTCTCCTTGCATGAAATATCAAAAAATTGAGTCGGTCAGATTCAGCCCCAACCGAATAACCGTTTTGTATGCGTCCTGTACCACCCGGTCGGATACCTGCTCCGGAGTGTGGGCGTCGGCGCCTACGATTACGGGAAGATTTGTTTTTGCGGCCTTATCCCATAGCATCGGGTGCGGATAGGGGTAACGCAGGCCGTCCGGATACGGATATTTTGGTCTGCGCAGGCCGTTTGCGTTATATTCCAGAATGGTTTGTGTTTTGACGGCGCATTGTGTTATCATGGTGCATGCCTTTTCCATATTGATATCCGGAGCAAAGTTGTTGCGGAACATAATATCCGGATGCGCCGCGAACCGGAAAAAGCCTGTTTCCAGACCCCTGCACAGGTTTTCGGCGTATTCAAGACAGTCTTCAGTGGATGACGCGAAAGCTATATTTTTTATCTCGCCGTTTACCGAACGGTAGTAGTGTTCACCCAGCGCGAGATAATCAAGCCCTTTTTCTTCTATAAGCATGCGGTAGTAGTCGTCATATTCGGGAAAGTATTCGATCTCAAGCCCCTTGAAAAGCCGTATTTTGCCGGCATACTTTACCGTTAGTCCGTCAATGGCCGCCAGATAGTCATCAAGCTCGGAGTAGCCCATCCGATAACCGAAGTCATGGTCAGGGAACGGTGCGTGATCCGAGAAGCCAAGCTGAGAGAGTCCCGCGCTGATCGCTGCAAGAACATAGTCCTCTTCACTGCCGGAAGCATGCTGACATCTTTTTGTATGTGTATGAAAATTGCTGTTCAAAACCAGACCTCCCGAAAATACTTACAATTATTCTACCACATTCTTCTCAGAAAAACAAGTCAGGCCGCGAGACACGGGACGGCTTTACAATAGGGAAAAGTGTGATATAATAGAAGTATCAAAATTCGGAGGGATAGGGATGTTAAAGGGAAAAACCATCGTTGTAGGTGTTACGGGAGGTATCGCGGCTTATAAGTCTGCACAGCTTGTTTCCGATCTGGTGAAAGAGGGCTGTGACGTTAATGTTGTTATGACTAAAAACGCCGTCAATTTTATTAACCCGATCACATTTGAGACTCTTACAGGTCATAAGTGCCTGACAGATACGTTTGACAGGAATTTCCAGTACAATGTCGAGCACGTTGCGCTTTCTCAGCGGGCAAACGCCTTTCTGATAGCTCCTGCTACGGCTAACCTTATCGGAAAAGCCGCCAACGGCATTGCAGACGATATGCTCAGTACCATGCTGTTGGCAGCAAACTGTCCGTTGGTGATAGCGCCGGCAATGAATACCTATATGTACGAAAACAGCATAGTACAGGAAAATCTGCAAAAGCTGAAAAAACACGGCTTCATTATTATAGAGCCTGCTGTGGGCCGTCTTGCATGTAAGGACGTAGGCAAAGGGAAGCTCCCCGATATTTCTGTACTTATTGACAGTCTGCGCACCCTTTTTCAGATAAAACAGGACTACTGCGGTGTGAAACTGCTTGTCAGTGCGGGCCCGACGATCGAGGCGATCGACCCGGTGCGCTACATTACAAACCATTCTTCGGGAAAAATGGGTTATGCTATTGCTGAGGCTGCCGCAAAGCGCGGGGCAGAGGTATGTCTTGTCAGCGGTCAGGTAGCCCTTGAAGTGCCTGCCGGAGTGGAGCGCATAAGCATAAAATCAGCCGAGGACATGTTCAACGCTGTTTCGGCGCGACTTTCAGACACCGATGTGCTTATTATGGCTGCCGCCGTTGCGGATTATACGCCTGTTGTGTGCGCCGACCAGAAGATAAAGAAAAAGGACGGCGAAATGACCATTGAACTGAAGCGCACAAGGGATATTCTTAAATATGCAGGAGAAAATAAAAAGGACGGTCAGATCATCTGCGGTTTTTCCATGGAAACCGAGAACCTGCTGGAGAATTCCCGCAAAAAGCTGAATTCCAAGAACTGCGACCTGATAGCCGCAAACAGCATAAGCGAAAGCGGAGCAGGCTTCAAGACCGACACCAACCGCATAACGCTTATTTCTAAAAACAATGTGAGAGAGCTTTCTCTGATGTCAAAGCTTGCCGCCGCGGATATTCTTCTTGATGAGATCGCCGCTATAAGGTCAGGGAGAACTTTTACAGTGCGTGACCGCACAGGACAATTCGCGGAGATTGATAAACAAGAAGGAGAATACACCTCTTGCGCACAAAAGTAAGTATCAGCCGCGAGTGGCAAAGTTTCGCCTTGAACTCAGAGCGTAGCGCAGCGAAGCGAACCCCGCGAACAGGGGTCCAGCGTCACGCTGGGGATTGAAGATATTTAAGGTAAGGGCTGTTCTCTTAAAAAAGATTAAGGTTAAATTAACAAACAGTTATCACATAAAATTAAAAAATGGTTTATAATATAGTCATGAAAGGAAAACACAAATACAGCAGTAATGAACAGACTGCTTTGAACCGGAGGTATCTGTTATGGAAAATAATAACAACTATAATGATCAGTTCAGAAATACCGACTATAATGATAATTACAACGAGCCTGCAGAGGCTCCTGCTGAAACAGAAAGAATGGACGATATCAGCAGTTTCAGTGAGAACGCACGTTCTCAGAGCAGCGTACTTGAAAACACGGCGGAAATACCGGTGTACAGCGCCGCTCCTGCTCAGTCAGTAAGTGAACAGAGAGTTCCCGACGTGTACAGCTATGAAAAATACAAGTCACAGTTTGCGGCTCAGGAACACTCGCCCAAGACATCACGCGGCAGGAAGAAATCAGGAAACGGCGCGAAGGCGGCTGTTATAGCATGCAGTCTGATACTCGCTACCGGTCTCGGATTCGGCGGAGGTATTCTGGGAGCAACGATTATCGGCTCAGGTTCTGGAACATCTACGGTGGTCACAAACTCCAGCGAAACAAAAACTGTTGAAGCCACTAAATCGAACGGCGAAAAGTCCGACCTGAAAATCGTTGAGTCATCCAATATCTCAAAGACAGGCGGCAACTCGATCCAGGATGTAGTTAAAAATGTAAAGGATTCCGTTGTTGAGATCACCACAGAAGCCACCTCGTACAGCGGCTTTTACGGACAGTATGTTGTTCAGGGCGCAGGCAGCGGCGTTATTATCTCTGAGGACGGTTACATCATAACCAATCATCACGTTATTGACGGCGCGTCCGACATAAACGTAACGACAACTGACGGTACTTCATACAGTGCCAAGGTAATAGGCTCGGACGAAACGCTTGATATTGCTCTCCTGAAAATTGAGGCGACCGGTCTTAAAGTAGCGACATTTGGTTCATCCGAAAATCTTGAGGTCGGCGAAACGGCTATAGTTATAGGCAATCCTCTGGGCAAGCTTGGCGGTTCCGTCACCGCAGGAATAATCAGCTCTACAAAGAGGAATGTGAAAATAGACGGTACTTACAAGGAACTGCTCCAGACAGATGCGGCTATCAACCCCGGCAACTCAGGCGGCGGACTCTTCGACAGCAACGGCAATCTGGTGGGTATTGTTGTGGCAAAGTCTATGCAGACTTCAAGCGGCGAAACGGTTGAGAGCATCGGTTATGCTATTCCGATCGACAACGTGAAGAACATTCTTGGAGATCTCAAATCGTCAGGTTATGTGACCGGCAGACCCTACATTGGCATAAAGCCCATCAACGTCACCGCGAGCAACAAGGCGCAGTACGGTGTTGAAAAGGAGGGCGTGTACATCTACACTGTTTACGATGGCACAGCCGCCCAGAAAGCCGGTCTTGTAGTAGGCGACCTTATCCTCAAGTTTGACGGCACAGATATATCTACTTCGGCAGATCTGACCACGGCTGTTCAGAAGAAAAGAGCCGGCGACAAGGTTGAAATGGTCATCTACCGTGACGGTGAGGAAAAGACTGTCGAAATCACTCTTGGCGAGTCTGTTCCCGAGACTACAAATGACAAGAGGAACAGCAACGGCTTCAACGCTAACGGCGGTTCTAACGGTTCCAATGGTTCAAACGGTTCAACGAACCCGTATGAATACGAATACAACTACGGCCGCGGCGGCAGCAATTCATACGATGATATTTTTGATTACATCTTTAATTAATATAAATTGAAGCACCCGGGCGGATCATCCGTCTGCGGAAGCTCTTCCCGGAACCTTATGCTCAGCGATGCCTTACGCCGGGCAGGGGACAGGCCGGAGCGCTGCAGATTTGCTGACAGCATTCTCATTTTAATATAGATTACACCACATCTTTCATAATTTCTCCTCGAAACGGGCTGTACCTTATTGGTGCAGCCCGTTTTGGTCAGGGGGACTTTTGCGGAAAAGTCCCCCCGTGTCTCGCCTATCGGCTCGGTCGGCGCTTCTGCTGCGCAGAGGTCTCCACCGGAGACTCGCGCCCCCCGAAAACGCTGTTCGCGCCAGCGTGACGCTGGACTCCTGTTCGCGCCAGCGTGACGCTGGACCCCTGTTCGCGTTCAAGTTTACTCTGACCAAAACTAAACCGATCGCGGCTGAAATAAACTTCTGTGCGCGAGCAGTTTAGCTTACTCTTGTTTATCAATCTCCGCGAATCGGGAGCGGCAGCTTGCCGCTGTGCGCGAGCAGTTTAGTTTACTCTTGTTTATCAATCTCCGCGAATCGGGAGC
>JAFTCS010000195.1 GCA_017454565.1 Clostridia bacterium | reverse complement strand
GGCTAAAGAGGAGGCCGCAGCTATCAAAGCCGAATACGAGCAAAATATGCTTGAGGCTAAGGAAAAGGCTAACGAACTCCTTGCCACAGCTCAGAAAAACGCCACCGCTAAAAGCGACGAATTACTCCGTGAGGCAAATTCACAGGCAGCAGCCATCAAGCAGAAGGCCGAAGCCGATATTGCCCAGGAAAGACGTAAGGCTGTCAACGAGCTGAAGGACGAAATCGGAAGCATGGCTATGGAGATAGCCGGAAAGGTAATCGAGCGTGAGATCAGCGAAAAAGATCATACCAAGCTGATAGATGAATTTATAAGCAACGTAGGAAATGCTTAATTTATATCTACGGAGAACAAAAGATGACCGAACGTTCACGAGTATACGGCAGCAGTCTTTATGACCTTGCCGCCGAAGAAAAACTCACAGAGCCCATCCGTGAACAGATGCTTGCCATAAAGCAGATTTTGAGGGATAACCCCGATTATATCCGTTTGCTTTCAGAGCCTTCGATAAAAAAGGCTGAGCGTCTGGGCCTCATTGATAAGGCATTTGGCGGATCATGTGAAAAGTATCTGGTCTCATTCATTAAGCTGCTGTGTGAGCGCGGACTCCTCGGCGAATATGAGGGTTGCTGCGAGATATTTACCAAACGCTATAATGAAGACCATAATATATCAGAGGCTGTAGTAACCAGTGCGGTAACGCTTTCCGACAGCCAGATAAAAGCCCTGACAGCTAAGCTCGAGGCTATGAGCGGTAAGAAGATAATGATTACTACCAAGATAGACCCCAAGGTACTGGCAGGCATCAAAGTCGAGCTTGACGGAAAACAGCTTGACGGAACCGTTTCAGGACGGCTCCAGGGCATCCAGAGAAAACTGGATGAGGTTGTAATGTAATAAATATAATTTCAAAAAAGGATGGAATGGAATTATGCAATTAAAACCCGAAGAAATATCCCAGGTCATCCGCAGTCAGATAAAGTACTATGAAAACACGATACGCCAGAACGAGACCGGTACCGTACTTAATGTAGGTGACGGTATCGCCAGAGCCAGCGGTCTTATAAACTGTATGGCCGGCGAGCTGCTCGAATTCGAAGACGGCAGTTTCGGTATGGCGCAGAACTTAGAGGAAAACAGTGTTTCCATCGTTTTATTCGGCTCGGGAGACAATATCGGTGAAGGCCAGACGGTAAAACGTACGGGTAAGGTCGTATCAGTTCCTGTAGGCGAAGCTATGATAGGCCGTGTAGTAAACGCCTTAGGACAGCCCATAGACGGTGCAGGCCCCATCGCCACCACCGAATTCAGAGCCATTGAGTCACCTGCACCCGGCATATGCGAGCGTCAGTCAGTATTTGAGCCTCTGCAGACCGGTATCAAGGCTATCGACTCCATGATCCCCATCGGACGCGGGCAGCGTGAGCTCATCATCGGTGACCGTCAGACAGGTAAAACAACCATCGCCACCGATACGATCATAAATCAAAAGGGCAAGGATGTTATCTGTATCTATGTAGCCATAGGTCAGAAGCGTTCAACAGTTGCAAACCTTGTTGAAAATCTTCAGAAAAACGGTGCAATGGACTACACAATCATAGTAGCCGCTACCGCTTCAGAAGCCAGCCCCTTACAGTTCATAGCCCCTTATTCAGGCTGTGCAATGGGCGAATATTTCATGTATAAAGGGAAGCATGTCCTTTGTATATACGATGACTTAAGTAAGCACGCAGTTGCCTACAGAGCACTCTCCCTGCTTATCCGTCGTCCACCCGGACGTGAGGCTTATCCCGGAGACGTTTTCTACCTCCACTCAAGATTACTCGAGCGTGCCGCAAAGCTCGACAAGGAGCATGGCGGCGGATCACTTACCGCTCTTCCCGTTATCGAGACACAGGCTGGCGATGTTTCAGCATACATACCTACAAATGTTATCTCCATCACCGATGGACAGATATTCCTTGAGACCGAGCTTTTCCACTCGGGCGTTATGCCTGCGGTTAACCCCGGTATCTCAGTATCCCGTGTAGGCGGTAATGCACAGATAAAGGCTATGAAGAAGGTAGCCGGTACTTTGAAGCTCGTTTACTCCCAGTACAGAGAGCTCCAGGGCTTCGCACAGTTCGGTTCCGACCTTGACGCAGATACAAAGGCACGTCTTGATCAGGGTGCCCGTATCGTGGAAGTACTTAAGCAGTCACAGAACTCTCCCGTTCCTGTAGAAAAGCAGATTGCCATCATCTATGCGGTTATCAAAAACATGCTGACAGCAGTAGACGTAGGGGATATTAAGGAATATGAAGCAGGTCTTTATTCATTCTTAGAGACTAACGCAGACGGCAACTCAGCTATGCAGGCTATAAGAGAGACCGGTAAGCTTGAAGAAGAGACCGAGAACAATCTTAAGTCAGCTCTCGAAAGCTATACAAAGCAGTTCATATCCTTAAAAGGAAATAAATAATAAATTAAGGAGGAAGCAACATGGCCGGTAATATGAAGGCAGTAAAGCTGCGCATCAAAAGTGTGCAGAGCACCATGCAGATCACCAAAGCAATGGAATTGGTCGCATCCTCCAAGCTGCGCAGGGCAAAGGAACGTTCGGAGAAATGCCGTCCGTATTTCGATGAACTGTACAGCACCCTGGTAAATATCGCCAACAGCAACACTGATTTCTCATCGATATATGCCAGGGACAATGTAAACGAAAAAGTATGCTATATCGTAATAGCAGGTGACAGGGGCCTGGCAGGCGGATATAACTCAAACCTTTTCAAATGCTTCGAAGCAGATGCACAAGGCAGGGATTATTCCGTACTTCCCATAGGAAAGAAGGCTGTTGAATATTTTAAGCACAGAAATGCCGAGATACTGACCGAAGCCTTCGGAGAAATAGCTCCCATCGCCGTAGCCGACAGCTTTGCAATTTCCAATCTTGTATGTGAGGAATATAAAAAAGGAAGTTTCGGATGTGTCACCCTCGTTTACACAGAATTTATCAATATCCTGTCACAGGTTCCGCACGCTGTAGCTACTCTTCCGCTTGCCGATATCAAGCACGGAAAGATCGGCAGCAACAAAAAAGTTACAGCCGATGCTGCAGATAAAGGAAATGACAGTGAAAACACAGATAATACAGGTGTTAAAAACATCATCCTGTATGAGCCCGACAGCACTGAGGTATTTAATACTATAGTACCGGAGTATCTGGCCGGTGTAATATATGGTGCCATCTGTGATTCGGTTGCAAGTGAACAGGCTGCCCGGCGTACAGCCATGGATGCCGCAACCAGCAATGCCGAGGAAATGATAGAACAGTTGAACCTCCATTACACCCGTGCCCGTCAGGCAAGCATCACTCAGGAAATCACCGAGATCGTCGGTGGTGCCGAAGGTGTTTAATATCCCATCATAAATAAAAAGAGGAGAAAATAAATGAGCGATAGACACATTGGTGAAGTCGTACAGGTAACCGGTCCCGTTCTTGACATCAAGTTCAAACCCGACGAATTACCCGCACTTCTTAACGCCATTGAGATCGAAACACAGGGCAGAAAGCTCGTTGCCGAAGTAGCTCAGCAGATAGGTGACAATACAGTCCGCTGTATCGCCATGAACTCTACCGATGGTCTGGTTAGAGGCATAGAGGCAGTGGATACCGGCTCATCCATCACCGTTCCCGTTGGTGAGGAATGTCTGGGTCGTGTATTTAACCTGCTCGGCGAGCCCGTTGACAACCTCCCTGCTCCTACCACAAAAGAACGCTGGTCCATCCATCGTGCCGCTCCTTCTTACGAAGAGCAGGCTGCAGCTACCGAGATACTTGAGACAGGTATCAAGGTCGTAGACCTCATCTGCCCTTACGCAAAGGGTGGTAAGATCGGTCTTTTCGGAGGTGCCGGTGTTGGTAAGACAGTACTTATCCAGGAGCTCATCCACACCGTAGCCACAGAGCACGGCGGATACTCCATCTTCACAGGCGTTGGAGAGCGTACCCGTGAAGGTAACGATATGTACAACGAAATGAAAGAATCAGGCGTTATCGAGAAGACAGCGCTTGTGTACGGCCAGATGAACGAACCGCCGGGAGCACGTATGAGAGTTGCTCTTTC
>JAFTCS010000194.1 GCA_017454565.1 Clostridia bacterium | reverse complement strand
GTATATGGGAAAATATCTTTCCAAGAAGCGGCACTATAAAATTGACCACAAAGCAGGCAATGCCGGCGCCCCATGTCAGCTTATGCTTGCGCAGCTTGAAAAGCTCCATTTTAAATAGATCAAGCATTTTTCTGTCCTCCTCCCGTGACCTTGAGGAAGTAGTCCTCCAGAGAAAATTCCTCGCTGAAAACTTCCTTTACAAAGATATCGCTGCTCACAAGCAGCTTCACGATATTCTTCTCAGGGCTGAGCTCATCGTTTACAAACAGCTTTGAGCCGTCAGGAGAAAGCTCCGCATTTATCAGTCCGGAGTTGTTTATCACTTTCAGAGCCTTTTCGTTGCTGTCGGTTATCAGACAGGTACGTCTGCTGCTCTTTGTGTGCAGGTCATCCTTTGTGAATTCGTCCACTAAAAGACCGTCATTTATGATGCCGTAGGAATCCGCAAGCTTACTCAGCTCTTCAAGTATATGGCTTGAAATCATAATGGTGATCTTCCGTTCGTCCCTGAGCTTTGCAAGAATGTTCCTGACCTCAACTATGCCCTGAGGGTCAAGACCGTTTATGGGCTCGTCCAGAATAATAAGTTCCGGCTCGCCCGCAAGAGCAAGCGCAATGCCAAGTCTCTGCCGCATGCCGAGAGAAAAGGAGCCTGTTTTCTTTTTGCCTGTGTCAGCAAGACCGACAAGCTCAAGCAGCTCATTCACATATTTCGGTGTGTAAAAACCAAGACCAATGCACTTTGCTTTGAGATTATCGTAAGCAGTCATGTTAGGATAAATGCCCGGAGCTTCAATGAGCACACCTACCTTGTGCATTTCTCCCCTGATATCCTTTCCGGACTTTCCGAAAAGCGTGTAGCTGCCGCTGGTTGCGGTAGAAAGTCCGCTCAGCACCCGCATAATGGTAGTCTTGCCGGCACCGTTCCTGCCGATAAGACCGTATATCTCGCCGCGCTTGATGCGTATGTCGATATCTCTGGCTGCTGCAACATGTCCGTACTTTTTTGTCAGCTTGTCCGTAGTCAGAACGTATTCCATAAACTTCCCACAGGGTATAGTCCTGCAGTATCTCTCCTCTCTTTAATAAACAATAAATTTTCAGCGGGTAACCTTATGTAAAAGTTAAAATTGAAAAGTTAAAAGTTAAAATTTGTCTCCGGCAGATCCATTCATCTTTTAAATTTTATCCTTATTTAAACTTTTAAATTTAAACTTTTAACTTTAAACGTTTAGGGTTCTGAGACTGAAAATCCCCGATAAACGCCTGGTAATCATTTGTGATATTTCCCACCTCCGTTGATCTGGAAAGCCCTGTATATCTGCTCACACAGCATCACCCTTGCAAGCTGGTGCGGGAAAGTCATCTCTGACATTGAGAGCTTTATGCCGGCTGACTGCTTCACTTCATCCGAAAGTCCCCATGAGCCGCCTATGATAAATGAGACGTTTCCACTGCCCTCAAGCGCCAGACGTTCCAGCTGAGCGGCAAGCCCCTCCGAGGTGCGCTGTCTGCCCTCAATACACATTGCTATTATAAAAGCTCCCTTAGGCACGGCGGAAAGTATGCGTTTGCCCTCTTTTTCAAGGGTGTTTTTTATATTTGCAGGAGAAGGGACATCGGGTATTTTTTCCTCCTCAACCTCAACTATGCTGAAATTGCACGATCCCCTGAGACGCTTCGCATATTCGCTGCAGGCATCCGTCCAGTAGTGCTCTTTAAGCTTTCCCACACAAATAATGCTGACATTCATCATAAATATCTCTCCCGAAAATTCAACAGGCTTCCGAGGAAGTCTAATATATCACAGTACCGCCGACGGATATCTCCGGCACTACAGAAAGTGTGAAATCAACATTCAGTTTCATGCCGTTTTCCTGTAAACGGCAGAGTGTAGCCTGTCTTGCAAGCTCAGGAAAGTTGTTTTCCCGGCTTAAATGTGCAAGAAGGATGCGAGTGGTGCCGGTATCTACCAGACCGGCGCAGGTATCTGCACACAGCTCGTTTGAAAGGTGGCCTCTATCCGAAAGTATGCGCTTTTTGAGCACATAGGGATAGGCTCCGAATTTGAGCATGCCCACATCGTGGTTAGACTCCAGCACAAGGGTGTCACAGCCCGTCAGAGCGTTTTTTATTTCTGCGGTAATTATTCCCGTATCGGTCGCAAAAGCCGTTCTGCGGCCGTCCTGAGTCTCAACAGAGTATCCGTAGCCCTCGGCACAGTCGTGCGATATACGGAATGGCTGCACCAGCATATTATCAAGCTCTATGCCGTCAAGCGTCAGCGGGCGGATATCCACCTTGTCATTTATTATATTGCTGCTTTTAAGGGCCTGCACCGTACCCGGTGAAGCATAAACAGGGATTTTATATCTAGAAGAAAACACCCTCAGGGCGCTCACATGGTCGGTATGCTCGTGGGTAATGAATATTGCCCTGATATTGCCGGTCTCTATATTATTATCCTTCAGAGCATTCTCAAGCTGCTTTGCACTTCTTCCGCAGTCGATAAGTATGCCGCTGCCCGATACTTCAAGATAATAGCTGTTGCCGGAGCTGCCGCTGAAAAGAGGACACAGCTTTGCCATTTTTTTACCTCCCGGATTTTTTCTCTGCTATTCTTCGGGATGAACCCGAAAGCAGAATAAAAGGTACGGTAATTGATAAGTATTTACCGTACCTGAAAATTTGTCTGTTAATGGGTCATGCCCTTCTTGCTATAGGGTCGTCTGTGTATATGAGACGTATATCGGCACCGAGAGCGGAAAACTTTTCCACAACGTCCTCGTATCCGCGCTCAATGTGCTCAATGTCCTCGATGTGTGTGGTGCCTTTTGCTGCAAGAGCTGCAATTATCATGGCTGCACCGGCACGCAAGTCGGTCGCCTTTACAGGTGCACCGTTGAGTTCCTTTACACCCTCGATGACCGCCACCTTACCGTCAACGGAGATAACCGCACCCATACGCTTAAGTTCCTCAACATAGCGGAAACGGTTGTCCCACACGGCCTCGGTAACAATACTTGTACCCTGAGCTATTGAAAGAAGAGCGGCTATCTGGGGCTGCATATCAGTCGGGAAGCCGGGATGAGGCATGGTCTTTACGTTGCAGCGCCTGAGCTCGTCTGTTCTGCGTACCCTTACGGCGTCCTCATATTCGTCTATCTGCACGCCTATCTCACGGAGCTTTGCGGTAATGGACTCAAGATGCTTGGTGATAACGTTACTTACAATCACGTCTCCGCCTGTAGCAGCGGCAGCTACCATGTATGTACCTGCCTCGATCTGGTCGGGAATGATGGAATAGGTTGTACCGTTCAAGTGCTTTACACCGTTGATCTTTATAACATCTGTGCCGGCGCCCCTCACGTCTGCTCCCATAGAGTTAAGGAAGTTCGCAAGGTCTACAATATGCGGTTCTTTAGCGGCATTTTCGATGATCGTCCTGCCCTCTGCCCTTACGGCAGCCAGCATAATATTTACGGTTGCACCTACTGAAACAACGTCAAGGTAAACGTGTCCGCCTGTCAAGCGATCCGCCTTTACATTTATCATACCCTGTACGACACTGTGAGTTGCACCTAAAACAGCAAAGCCCTTGAGGTGCTGGTCTATGGGACGAACGCCAAAATCGCATCCGCCGGGCAGAGCGACCTGAGCCTCTGAGAACTTACCCAGCAAAGCGCCGAGAAGATAACTTGAGGCTCTCATCCTGCGAACGATATCATAAGCTGCAACAGGCCTTCTGATGTATGTGGGGTCGATGTCAAGGGTCGTCTTGTTGACTCTGCTTACCCTTGCGCCCATTTCGTGAAGTATATTAGCTATAAGATTAACGTCCATTATGTTAGGGATATTTTCTATACGGCAGACACCGTCGGAAAGGATCACGGCAGGAATAATGGCTACGGCAGCGTTCTTTGCTCCGCTGATATGCACCGTTCCGTTAAGCCTGTTGCCGCCGTTTACAACGATCTGTTTCAAATTGCAACACTCCCCATAGCTTGGATATATAAGCATTCGGACCTGCGGTCCTATGTATTGTATATAAATAGCTTGAAAGGCACCGTCATACTTCGGTATGGCAGTGTCCCCTTTGTTGAACTTGCACTAAACAAGCATAGATATTTAATGCAAAAAATTAACCCACTCTGTTGTTATGATAATACAAAGGAATCCGATTGTCAATATCTAATCCGCATTGTTACAGTATTGTTACGCAAAATAAGAAATTTGCATAATAAAAGAAGACTGTAAGAAGTCTTTTGCGTATATTTCCATCATATACAGATTCTGCCTGAAATATGGCAAAAATTTTTATTATATACGCGCCGGCTGCGTGTAAAGTGTTCTGCTTTACAGTCTTGGCATTGCCAAAAAAGCGTCAGTATGTTCAGCATGAGTCTGTTTCCTGGAATGATATCACCCCGGAAACAGCATGCTTATATATTTCAGCACTCACGCATTATAGAACTCGTAAAGCGCCCTGTAGGTCTCGTAAACATCGATCTTTGAGACTATCTCGAATGGCGCGTGCATGCACAGCACCGGAACGCCAAGGTCTACAACATCCGCATTCAGGTTAGCAACAAACTTTGCGATAGTTCCGCCGCCGCCGCCGTCAACCTTGCCAAGCTCGCCCGTCTGCCAGAGGACCTTCTTATCATCAAGTATACGCCTTATCTTTGCAACAAATTCGGCCGTAGCGTCAGATGTGCTGTATTTGCCGCCGCTGCCTGTGTACTTTGTAATAACTGCGCCGTTATTGATAAAGCATGCGTTTGCGGATTCATAAGCCGAAGCGTATGTCGGGTCAAAAGCAGCGTTCACGTCTGCGGAAAGGCAGGAGGTCCTTGCCATCACATGACGAAGCTCCATACCGTCAGCCTTGGCAAGATCAGCAATAAAATCAGCCATATATGTTGACTTCATGCCCGTAGCGCCGTCGCTTCCGATCTCCTCACGGTCTGTGAGCACGGAGATCACCGTTTTTTCGGGAACGGCAGTATCAAAAGCAGCCATTACCGCAGGATATGCACACACCTTGTCATCATGTCCGTAAGCGCCGATCATGCTCCTGTCAAAACCCACATCCCTTGCCTTGCCGGCAGGAACCATCGTAAGCTCTGCGGAAACGAAATCAGCCTCGGTAAAGCCGTATTTTTCATAAAGTATGTTCATAATGTTTAGCTTTACGGACTCGCTTTCATCGTCTGTACGGAAGGGTCTGCTGCCAATGAGCACGTTGAGCAGCTCGCCGTTGAATGCCTTGGTCATTGCCTTTGACATCTGATCCACTGCAAGATGGGGCAGCAGATCGGTAACAACAAAGCAAGGCTCGCTTTCCTCATCGCCGATCCTTACCTTTACAACAGTGCCGTCCTTCAGGGCAACAACACCGTGAAGAGCAAGCGGTACAGTGGGCCACTGATACTTTTTTATGCCGCCGTAATAATGTGTCTTGAACAATGCAAGGTCGTTGCTCTCATAGAGAGGATTGGGCTTCAAATCAAGTCTTGGCGAGTCTATGTGAGCAATACCAAGCCTTATGCCGTTTTTTGTGCCCTCTTTACCCATAATGCAAAGCATCAGCGCTCTGCCCCTGTTGTTTACATATACTCTATCTCCGGGCTTATAGCTTTTTTCTTTGTCATACTCTGTGAAGCCGGCAGCTATTGCGGCTTTTAAAGTATATTCTACTGCGTCTCTCTCGGTTTTGGCATTGTCTAAAAATTCGACATAGCCCTTACAGAACTCATCAGCCTTGTCTATCTCATCTTTTGCAAGAGTTTTTGCTCCGCTCTCTGTATTGATGAGAAGCTTTTCCTTTAGCAGTTCTGCCTCTGTCTTTTCTTTCTTTTTTTCCCTGATCTCTTCTGTCATGGTTATCTCTCCTGTCGTTTTGCGGTCTGACCGCTTATTTTATGAAAAATAGAGCTGTGTGTATATGCTCTTGTTGCGGGCTACCTTTTTGCGGTAATTCTCCGTCTCTGAAAACGGAACGTATTTCAGGGTCTTGCCATCATCGGAATACTGCGGATCTTTCAGCCACTCGTCAACATTGCCTGTACCGCCGTTATATGCGGCTACTGCGGTATCCTCACAGCCGTCATATTTTTTTATGAGCACCGAAAGCACCTCTGTACCATAGTCAATATTTACCGCCGGATCATAAAGGTCCTCCAATGTATATGCGTCATCTTTATAATATGCCTGCATCCATTCAAAAGTGTTGTCCATTATCTGCATCAGCCCTATGGCTCCTGCGGATGACTTTGCATTCGGGTCAAAATTACTCTCTGTTTTTATCACGGCGAAAATAAGTGCCTTGTCTACGCCGTATTTCTGCGAAGCGGCTTCGACAATTTCATCATACTTCAGCGGAAAGGACTCCCTTGTGACCTTCTGATTCAGTCCGCGCAGCATGAAAGCCAATCCCACCACAACAGCCAAAGTTATAACAAGCACCGTTACGGTTTTAAATGTTATTTTTTTCATTTCACACCTCATTTGCCTTTATTGCTTCAAGTATCTTTTTTAAACTGTCCTCCACCTCGTCAAGGCTTTTTGAGCCGTCAATAATATAATCCGCTTTTGATGTATAGTATTCGTCGTCCTTCTGGGCATTTATCCTGAGCATGGCATGCTCACGGCTTATACCGTCACGATTCATTATTCTTGCAAGCCTCACGTCTATCGGAGCAGTGACCGCAATGACCCTGACGCACAGAGCATCTCCTCCGCTTTCATAGAGCAGCGGTGCATCAAGTATCACCATGCCGTCAAAATCAATACTGTACTGTTCAATATATTCCTGTGAGCGGCGAATTATCCAGGGATGAGTGACGCTGTTCAGAAGCTCCGTCTTTTCCTTGTCGGCAAAAGCTCTTTCAGCAAGCAGAGTCCTCCTGCAGCAGCCCATATCATCTATTATATCACTTCCGAAAAGCTCTGCAACCCTTTTCAGGCAATCCGAACCGGGAGAAAGAGCTTCTCTTGCCACAGTATCGCAGTTTACTATACGGCAGCCCATAGCTTCCGCAAAAGACGCGACCGTACTCTTCCCGGCGCCCGTCTGTCCGGTAAGACCCACTACTATGCTCTTCATAAAACGACCCCTTATGATTATCTGAACGGAAAGCCGCCCTTATCAAAGGTCTATGACCTTAAAACCGGCAGCTCGTATCATCCTGTTGTAAACGGCAAGACCCACTCCGTCTGTATGAGGGCAGTGAGCGTATACCCTCTCGAAGCCCTTGTCGTCAGCCTCACGCAGAGCGGAAAACAGTCTGTTTGCCTGCACCTCGTAATCGGCAGCCTTTCCCAGCGGGATAAACGGCAGCTTCAGACCGGGGATATCCTCGTCATAGCAGAGAACCGCAGTCCTGCCGTCCTTGCGGCTGTTTACAAAGGAGAGGAAGCGTTCTTCGCTGCCCCTCAGCAGCACAAGCTCGGCCTGAGGGGCGTAGTGCTTGTACTTCATGCCCGGGCTTGCGGCCTTTTCCCCGCTTTTCAGCGGATTGAGCACAGCATCGTCCAGCACGACCTCCCCAATGGCATCCCTGAGCTGTTCAAGAGTAATACCGCCCGGTCTCAAAAGCCTCGGCGGGTCGGATGCAAGGGTTATAACCGTGGATTCCACACCCACGTTGCATTCTCCGCCGTCAATTATGGCGTCTATCCTGCCGTTCATATCGTCAAAAACGTGTCTTGCGCTGGTGGGACTGGGACTGCCAGAAAGATTAGCCGAGGGCGCTGCCAACGGCGAAGAAAGGCTTATAAGCCTGCGGGCATTTACATCCGACGGACAGCGGACAGCTACGGTATCAAGACCGGCGCTCACTTCATCGGGTATGCGTTCGGATTTCGGCAGTATCATGGTAAGAGGTCCCGGCCAGAATCTGTCAGCCAGCACCCTTGCCTTTTCGGGAAACTCCCGTACAAGTCCGAAGATCTGTGAAATCTCGGCAATATGCACTATGAGGGGATTATCCATCGGGCGGCCCTTTGCCTTGAAAATATTTGCCACAGCGCTGCCGTTATAGGCATCCGCTGCCAGACCGTATACCGTTTCCGTAGGCATTGCCACCAGACCGCCGCCGCGGATGATCTCTGCGGCCTTTTCTATTTCGTTTACACTCAGCATCAATGTTTTCATTTTTATCTTTCCTTTTTCCGGATACACAGGTACAAGACAGTCTTTCATGTACCATTCCGACTCCCGAATATAACAAAAGCTGCTGCAAACCCCAAGGGCCTGCAGCGTATTTTCAGATAATGCCCGGTTCAATTATTTGCATCGCCGTTGCCACCGTCATTATCATTCGTATTTATGTTATTATAATAACCGTCATTCCGGTCTTTGTCAAGACCGCTGGTGTCAGTCAGCCATAAGTCATCGCTTTTTTCATGGTAAAGCTTACTCGGGTGATAATCCAGTCCCTCCTCCTTTATCTCAAGCGGATCCATTTCCATCTTTCCGTTTTTCACGCGGGAATGGTATATCCTGTTGCGCAGGAAAGGCCAGAGAGCAACGCAGAGCAGAACCAAATACATCACGCTTAAAATTATGTGCGGAACAATATCCGACATCTCCGGCTTGTCGTCACTCATTTCCATCCTTATATACACATCCGAAAGATTTTCGGATGTAACACCGTACTTATCAAGCAGTTCCTTGGTTATATGGCTCTCAAGCTTCTGTTTTGTCTCTTTATCCAGACCCCGGACCGTACCCGCAAAGGAGCAGCTGTTATAGGTGCCTTTTGTCATCATCAGTTCAAAGGAATAGTAATCGCCCATTTCTTCACCGCTGCCCATAATGTACACCAGCTTTTTTTCCGGTGTGAGCACCAGCATGTGTATCCACATGTTATAAACGATTTCTTCTTCATAAAAGAGAACCACATGCTCTTTTTCGGCAGAGCTCACTATCTTTTCATTTTCGTATATGAAGTAAAGCTTTTCCGGCTCCACCTCGCGGTAAGGATAATTGATATTCTTATTTATGAGAACAAATACGTTTGACACAGAGGATACCATAAAATAGAGGATAATTCCGCACACGATCGCCCTTAACCACGGAAGTCTTATTGGTCTGTACCTGATAATCTTCATTTCTGACATCCTTTCTGACAAAACACATCAATATTTGTGTATCTGCTCGCCGTCAATATCCTCCTTTGTGTCCGAACCGCGGTCAACAAAGAAGTTTCCGTCCTCGTTCACGCCGCTCTGGTAGAATTCAATTTCCTCCGGTTTCTGATTTGCCTTTTCCATATCATGGCCAACCAGACCGAAAACACCCGATGAAGCAATGAAACTGTTGCTGGCAAGAAAATTCCTTACGGGGTTGTCATTGTTGTCTTTTGGACTGTCCTGATTCTTATAGTTCATGTTGGCAGTATCCATCTTTATCGAATCCAGTTCCGACTGATCTGGTGAGAATTTGTAGCCGTTTTCGACTGAGCCTGTTTCAAAATCCGTATTCACATAGAAGCTGTCCATATCATTATCATTGCTTTGGTATGGATCCATATTTTCAAGGTTGATATCGTCCTTTGTGATCTTGATTTCCGGCTCAAGTACGCCTTTCTGCACCAAAAGACCATAGATTATATTATTTATTGACTTCCTGAGCAGGAACCACAGTATCGCAAGCAGAGCGATCATGCCAAGAATACTTGCAATAAGCAGTGCCGTCCATCTTGCGCTGTCGTTGTCTACGAGAGATATTGCCATCCACGTCACATCGTTAGAATTAAGCTGATACTGGTAGTATGTGTTGTGAAGCGTCATATTCAGCATAAGGCTGTCACGGTAGGTAAAAGTAAGCTTGCCGACCTTGCCTCTGAACATAAGAGAATTATCTCCGCCGACACTGAAATTGGCCATCTGACTTGCAGCTTCAGGTGCGATATTAGGATTTGCCACCACAGCTATAACCTTTCTGTTCTCGGTCATGACACCAAGGCAATCTACAATTGTGCCGGAGCCTGTCTGATCCTGATATTTCAGAATAGCGTCGCTTCCGCTGATGATACCCTGCACAAGCTCGCCGTCCTTCAGGTTATCCATATCCGCAAGGGTGATCTTCCTGTAGTCCACCGTTATTGCCTTCACAATGCTTGACAGTGAGCCTATCTGCACCAAAAGAAATACAGCGATAACTATTGAAAAAAAGACCTTTAACTTGACCATTTTCTGGGGCTTATACTTCATTTTTATAGCCATACCCGGTTCCTCCGTTCCTCATATACCAAACATCTGTTGTGTTTTATCTTTATTCTGACGTTATTATAGGCGCCTAAAGTGACATTTAAGTGACCGCAAGATATTTTTTAAAAAATCCCTGCATCAAAAGATGTCAGGGATCAGAAAATTATTTCAGTCTCCCTGAGCTTCAAGCTGAGCCGAACGAGCCGCCGTTATCAGGGGATCTATCAGCTCATCAAGAGAGCCGTTGAGTATATCGTCTATCTTGTACAGGGTAAGGCCTATCCTGTGATCCGTTACTCTTCCCTGAGGATAATTGTATGTCCTTATGCGCTCACTCCTGTCGCCTGTACCCACCTGATCGTGACGTTTAGCTGCCACCTCGCTGTGCTGCCTTTCACGTTCCGCGTCAAGCAGCCTTGATCTGAGCACCTTCATAGCCTTATCCTTGTTTTTGTACTGGCTCCTCTCGTCCTGACACTCTACTACCAATCCCGTAGGGATATGGGTTATCCTGATAGCCGATTCCGTCTTGTTTATATGCTGACCGCCTGCACCGCTGGAACGGAAGGTATCTATTTTCAGTTCTGTGGGGTCGATATTCACCTCCACATCTTCGGCTTCGGGCAGCACCGCCACAGTCACGGTTGAGGTGTGTATCCTGCCCTGTGTCTCTGTCTCCGGAACACGCTGCACCCTATGGACACCGCTCTCGAATTTAAGTCTGGAATAGGCGCCCTCGCCGCTTATCATAAAGCTTATCTCCTTATATCCGCCCAATTCCGTATCAGACGCATTCATCACTTCAAGCTTATAGCCCCTTCTGACAGCATACATGCTGTACATCCTGAAAAGCACAGCCGCAAAAAGTGCAGCTTCTTCTCCGCCTGCTCCTCCCCTTATCTCCATTATGACATTGCGGTCATCATTAGGATCCTTAGGCAGCAGCAGGATTTTAAGTTCTTCCTCCAATACGGGTATACCCGCTTCAAGAGCGGATATTTCCTCCTCCAGCAGTTCCCTCATTTCCATGTCGGAAGAGCTGTCCTCAAGCAGTTCTCTTGCTTCACTAAGACCGGAAACTGCCTTTTTATATTCACGGTATTTCAGAGCCAGCGGCTCTACGGCCCTGTACTCTTTCATGCAATGAGCGTACTTTTCGGGATCGCTCACCACACCCGGATCGCAAAGCTTTTGCGAAAGCTCCTCATACTTATCCTCAAAAACCTGTACTCTTTCAACCATAGCTTTTCCTTTCTATGG
>JAFTCS010000193.1 GCA_017454565.1 Clostridia bacterium | reverse complement strand
GGCGAAGCTTTGTCACTCGCGCATAGAAATTCTTTCAAATCCGACAACACAAAAGTTTTGGTCAAGCTTTTTCAAAAGCTTGCAGGGTCAAGGGGCAGAGCCCCTTGTGGGAGGTTTGGAGGGCGTTGCCCTCCAATATTCAGACTTTTCCGCCTGTCCTTGATAAAGGACAGGCTATTTAATTTACTTGTTTACATGATAACAGTATTAGGGAGGGAAAGTATTGTCTGACGAAAGCGTATATATCTGCAATCTGTGCCCGAGAAAATGCGGTGCAGAAAGGTATAAAGAGGACGGAGCAGGTATCTGCGGTGCCGGTACTCTTCCACGTGTGGCAAGGATAGCCCCGCATTACTGGGAGGAGCCGTGTATCAGCGGTGAAAAAGGTTCGGGGACCGTGTTCTTTTCGGGATGCACACTTTCATGCGTGTTCTGCCAGAACTATGAGATAAGCGCAAAACGGCGGGGGAGAACACTCACCGTTTATGAGCTGAGCGAAAAAATAAGAGAGTTAGAGTCTCAGGGCGTACACAATATAAATTTAGTCAGCCCGACGCCTTATGCGGAGAGTATTCTGCGGTGCTTTGAACTGTACCGGCCAAAGATTCCTGTCGTGTGGAATACCGGCGGTTATGAGCGTGTTGAGACCCTGAAACGCCTTGAAGGGCTTGTGGACATTTATCTTCCTGACCTGAAATATACCGACCCGGAGCTTTCAATGAAATATTCCGGAGCGGCAGACTATTTTGAATACGCCCTGCCAGCCATAAAAGAGATGGCGCGCCAGACAGGCAAGCCTGTTTTCGATGATAACGGCATTATGCAGAGAGGTACTGTCGTCAGGCACCTTATCCTGCCGCAGCATACGAAAAGCTCCTTAAATGTGCTTGACTGTATTGCGTCCGAACTGGGCAGCAGCGTTCTGGTGAGCCTTATGGGGCAGTATCTTCCTCTTGGACGCGCCGCGGAATACCCGGAGATCAACCGGCGCATAACTCCGAGAGAATACAACAAGGTTCTCGATCATCTTGAGGAGCTTGACCTTGACGGTTTCGCTCAGGAGCTTTCATCCGCCAAAAGCAAATTTGTTCCTGACTGGGACATGTAAGGTGCATCAGATAAATATTACTCTATTTCCGTATCTACCACGGTTTTTGTGCAGACGTTCTCCTCAATATCATAGTCAGCCCTGAGCGTGTAAAGCTCATTGTTCTCGCTTATACTGCATTTGCGGGAAAGCACTCTGGCGCGGTCGGCGGATGCAAGCATGAAAAATTCATAAAGTGCAAGCCTGTTTTTCAAGATGACCTCAGCCTGCTGACGGTCAAGAAGAACAGGCTCTTTTTTGTATGTCTTTAAAACGTCTTCATTCACGATAATTGGGATGGCATGCCCCATAATGGTGAAAACGCTTCTTTCTGCAGCTTGTGTGTATTCGCCGTCCTTACCGCTGCCGAGGGTAAGGGGCAGACTCAGCCCGAAAATGCTCATGTCACGCCGCAGCTCTGTGCCGTCTGACACGGCAGCAAACGTATTTTTGGGAATGGAAATGCTTACACTGCGGTGTGTGCGGGCGAAAACAAGCGCCTGTGCATCGGTGAGGACAGTTACGCCGTTGTTGTACTCCATTACGCCGCTTACCAGAAGCTGATTTTTGCGTATCCCATCGCCGGCACTTACACTGGCGGTACCTTTGTATACGTTGACACGGGTCACTGTGCCGTCGGCAGCGGATTTCAGGTTGCTGAACCTTGCCTTGGCTTCTTCCTGACCTTTTTTTTGCATGCGCGGGCTTACGCACACCTCGGCATCGGTGCCCATGATGTTTATGGTCATCCAGCTTATGCGGCTGTCGGTGGTGCATATATGGTCAACGACCGCATCGGTGCTTACGCCGGAGCTTCGCATACCCTCATAAATTCCGCAGTCACGAAGAAGTGAACGAATCTCAGACTCGTTGATGGTGTCGGGCACTTTTACTGTGATGTTCCAGACAAATCCAGACATATAAAAGCAGAATCCGGCGGAAAGCACCAGTCCCGCCAACAGACCGCAGCGGTTTCGGTATTTGCGCAGCAGACAGGGCAGACCGTATTCTCTGACGATATGTAAGGAATTTCCGGTTTTTTCTGCAGCAAGCTGCAGCTCCGGCAGATCGCTGCGTTTTGCGTAGACAAGTATGGCTTCACCCGGGTTTTCCATGCTCCAGAGGTTGAAGCCCTTTTTTGCGGCAAGGTTCACAAATCTTTCCGGCAGCCTGCCGCCTATTTCAAGCTTTGCATAGCCAAACAGCCATTTAATCAGTCTCACGATAATCATATTATTCCTCCGGGATGGACTAAAAGTTTAAAGTTAAAAGTTTACTCTTAACACTCAAAAAATATATTCTATCGAGGTGATGAAGCCCTGAATGACCAGGTCGCAGTCATTCATGCTTTTAATGCGCAGATTTCTGCCGTTGAACGAGACTACGTACTTTCCTGCGTTTATCTTTATCGAGCTGTCGCCGTATTCGATGATACCCTTGCTGCCCTCAAAAACCACCTCGCGGTTTGAGCTGACTTCCATGTGCACCATGCCCAGATGCGCCATGAGCACAGAACCGCACTTGGGCTCCTTTTTATCCTTTGGCTTTCTTCTCATATACTCACCTCGATGTCACATTTTATGCGCCGTAAAATAAAAAAATCACCGGCAGCATATAATTTGGCGGGTGATGATATGAAATACCGGGTCATTTCAAGAGCAGGGGTACTTACGGCCGCACTGGCCGCAGCAGGAGCAATGGTTACTCTGCTTATCTTCTCCGCCGATGCGGCAGCCGGAGTATCGGCGGGGCTGCGGGGTGCTGCACAGCTGCTGGTACCCTCGCTTTTTCCGTTTATGGCGTTGTCCTCATTCGTTATACGCTCTGGTGCGTCCGACATGGCAGGCAGGGTGCTATCGCCGGCTACACGCAGATTTTTCCGGCTTCCGGCGTCCTGCTCGGCGGCAATTATTCTCAGTTTTGTGGGAGGCTTTCCCGTAGGCGCGAAGTGCGTCCGTCTGCTTTACGACCGCGGCAGCATAACACTGTCTCAGGCCGAACAGATGATGTCTTTCTGCGTATGCTCAGGCCCTGCGTTTCTCATAACCGGCGTAGGCACCCTGCTGCTGCACAATGCTTCTCTCGGTGTGACGCTCTATGTCTCGCAGCTGATATCAGGTATAATAATAGGTTTTGCAGCCGGCAGAATATACGGCAGGGCAACATTTTCCGGGTCTGCGGGAATATCAGCTCCCGATGTATCCGCAGCAGAAAAAGAACAGCCCCAAAATGCTCTGCGCACCTGCGAAAAGGTGAGAGAAGCTTCAGGGATTGCCGGTTCATTTATAGAATCGGTGACTGACGCGGCAGGCTCGGTCATAGGCATGGCGGCAATGGTGGCTGTATTCGGGGCATTTATTCAGGTGTGCGACGCGTCGGGGCTAAGCGGGTTTATTTCGGGAACGCTGCGCTTTTTTGGCGCCGATATTTCCTTGGCCGAAAACGGATTCTATATTCTCGCCGAAGTGACACGGGCAAGCAGCAGCATTGCGGAGAGCGGCTGTCCTTTGTGGGTGTTTGCTTTT
>JAFTCS010000017.1 GCA_017454565.1 Clostridia bacterium | reverse complement strand
TCTCACCGATGAAGAAGCGCGCATTTCACGAGAGAAAAACGGCGGCAACAGTCTGACGGAGCAAAAGCGAGAGGGTTTCCTGCACAAGCTGCTTGGCAATTTCGGAGATCCGATGATAAAAATACTGTGCGTGGCTCTGCTGATGAACGTCATCTTTGTGCTGCTGCACTAGTTTGCGGGTATAGGCGACACTGAATGGTACGAGACTGCGGGCATTGCGGCGGCTGTGCTCATCGCTACATTTGTGTCCACACTTTCGGAGCACAAGAACGAAAACGCTTTCCGAAAGCTGCAGGAGGAGGCTTCGGTGATACGCTGCAAGGTTTACAGGAACGACGGAGTTACCGAGCTGCCGATCACCGACATTGTAGTAGGTGACAAGGTTCTTCTGCAAAGCGGCGATAAAATACCCGCAGACGGATATATAATCGACGGCTGCATTCACGCCGACCAGTCAGCCCTGAACGGCGAGAGCAAAGCTGCCGTCAAGAGCACTTCCGGCAGCGGCAAAGCGAAAAAGCCTGATTTCCTGGATAAAAACAGCGTGTTCAGGGGGGCTGTGGTAAGCTACGGCAGCGCCGTGATGGAAGTCACCACAGTAGGCGACAGCTCTGTTTACGGACAGATAGCAAAGGAGCTTCAGCAGGATGACGACAGACCCTCTCCTCTGAAAATAAAGCTTTCAAAGCTTGCCAACGACATAAGCCGGTTCGGATATTTCGGCGGCGCGGCTATCGCGGTGGTTTATCTTATCAACGTGTTTTTTCTGCACGACGGCGGCGCGGCTGCCTATTTTTCCTCGCCTGACCTGTGGCTGAATATTCTCAAGGACATAGTGCAGGCTGTAATGTTTGCCGTGATAATCATTGTCATGGCCGTCCCTGAGGGGCTGCCGCTTATGATAGCCATAGTATCGTCAATGAACATGAAGAAGATGCTCAAGGATAACGTGCTTGTACGCAAGGTCACCGGACTTGAGACCGCAGGCAGTCTGAATATTCTTTTCAGCGACAAAACCGGGACCATAACCAAAGGTCAGCTTGAAACGGTGCTTTTTGTTGACGGTCAGGGTCACGAAAGCAAAAGCTTTGACGAGATAGACAGGCCACTGGCCGAAAAGCTGTATACCGCCATAAGATACAATACGGATGCGGTGATTACCGTAAGCGAAAACAGCAGGAGTATCGTAGGCGGAAACCCCACCGAAAGGGCGGTGCTTTCGTTTGCTGCTGCCGGAGAAAACTTCGACCGGGGAAATATCAGGCAGGTATCTTCCCTTCCCTTCAGCTCTGAAAACAAATACAGTGCTTCTACTGTAAGCGGCGCGGATGAAAGGACGTTTATAAAAGGCGCCCCGGAAAGGCTGCTGCCCCGCTGTAAAGCATGCTTTGACAAAAACGGAAGAAAGATCACGCTTGACCGCAAGGCACTGGAGAAAAAGATAGACAGTCTTGCCGAAAGGGCGATAAGGGTGCTTGCGGTGGCTGTGTCTGATAGCGCTATTGAAAACGGTGCTCTGCCGGAAGGAGAACGGACGCTGATAGGTCTTTTAGGCATACGCGACGAGCTGCGGCCTGAATCGGTCAACGCTATAAAAGAGGTGACCGACGCCGGAATTCAGGTGGTAATGATAACAGGCGACCGTAAGGAAACGGCTGTGGCTGTGGCAAGGGATGCCGGTCTGCTGCGCAGTGACGAGAGCATCGTACTGACGTCAGGTGAGCTTGCGGAAATGACGGACGATCAGGTCAAGGCTGCAATACCGCACCTCAGCGTTATCGCCCGGGCACTTCCAAGCGACAAAACAAGACTTGTGCGGCTGTCGCAGGAGCTGGGACTTGTAGCCGGCATGACCGGTGACGGCGTGAACGACTCGCCTGCCCTGAAAAAAGCGGATGTTGGTTTTGCCATGGGCGGCGGCACAGAGGTCGCAAAGGAAGCTGCCGATATTGTAATACTTGATGACAACTTCATCTCGATATCAAAGGCTGTGCTCTATGGCAGAACAATTTTCAACAATATAAGGAAGTTTATCTCTTTCCAGCTTGCAATAAACCTTTCGGCAGTGTTAGTGTCTTTCATAATGCCTCTTTTAGGGCTTGCTAACCCGCTTTCCATTACGCAGATATTATGGGTCAATCTGGTAATGGATACTCTTGCCGCTCTCGCGCTGGGCGGTGAGCCGGCGCTGCACCGATATATGAAAGAAAAGCCCAAGCGCCGCGACGAACACATTGTCAGCCGCAGCATGAGAGGACAGCTTTGTGTGTCTACCCTGTGGATACTTGCTGTCAGTCTGTTCATACTTATCTCTCAGCTCTGGGCGGAAAATCCTCTTACGTATATAATAAGGTTTGACAGCTTCGAGCGATGCGGGACCGCTTATTTACCACAACTTATTACGGTTTACTTCACGTTTTTTATATTGATATCATTGTTCAACTCAC
>JAFTCS010000192.1 GCA_017454565.1 Clostridia bacterium | reverse complement strand
ACCGCTGCCGACGTGCCCTATTCCGAAAACGAAAACTGTGTCTGTCATGTGGGCGGCGGCGCTGTTGTCACCTTTATGGACAGGTCAACCATCTACGACAAGGAATATTACCGCCTTGCAAAACAGTGCGCCGATGAACTCGGAATCAGCTTCCAGACAAAAACAAAGATAGCCGGCGGCAACGATGCAGGCGCCATTCACACATCACGCGGAGGAGTAAGGACACTGGCAATTTCCGTGCCCTGCAGGTACCTGCATGCCTCATCAAGCCTTGCCTCAACCGACGATATGGAGGCTGTCTGCGCACTTGTTAAAGCCGTTGCTGCCGAGATACAAAAATTATGATAAAATATGTCGATAATACTCTTGAAAATTCACTATCGGAATTTGTAAGCGGCAGAAATGTATTTGCCTGCCGCATAGCATGTCTTTTAAAAAGCTACGGCACCGGGTACGATTTTGCAGACTTCTATATACAGCTTGACGGGAACGAGCGCCCCACAGCAGCTGCAGTGAAATACTATTCCGATATGACCATCATGCTTTCCGACGGTTTCGACCGGCAGGAGATACTGGAATTTATCGGCATGACCGCTCCGGCATCTGTTCTCTGCCCGGAAACACTCGTCCTCAATTTCCCGATGATACTTACAGAGGGCTTCACCCGCCATGACTGCGTGATAATGAAACGCAAGCCGTCACCGCAGACTGATACTGACAATAAAAACATAGTATCCGACCCGCCGCTAAAAAATGTATGGCAGCTTCTGAAAAGCTGCGAAAACGATGGTCTTTCCGTTCCCGCATACGAGGACTTTCTTCCTGATATGTCGCATAAGCTGCGGCACGGAACAGCCTCAATACGGGCTTGTATAAAAGAAAACATCCTTGCAGGCGCCGCCATGACGGTTGCCCAATCCGAAAGCTGCGCCCTGATTGGCGCTGTCGCTGCGGCTAAGCAGTTTCGCAGACAGGGTATCGGCTCCGCATGTATGAACGCATTGTGCAGCAGTCTGTACGGACAGGGCATTAATGACATCTTCATTATGCGCGAACCCGATAAAAACGAAGCCTTTTACACCTCACTCGGCTTTGAGAATTACGGAAAAGCCGTTCTTCTGGTCAGGGGTGCTTTTGCGAAAAAGCACCCCCGACACCCCCGAAAACGTTGTTCGCGTTCAATGCTATTCTGACCGAAACTTATCCTCTCGCGCACAGAAGTTTATTTCAGCCGCGATCGGTGTAGTTTTGGTCAGAGTAAACTTTAACGCGAAATCGGCACCGGCGGCTCGCCGGCGCAGAGAGCGAAACACTTTATCAGCCAGCCGGGCAGGGGGATGAATTGAAAAACAGTCCGGTGGACTGTTTTTCAAGAGGGGGGAGCCCTCGCAGGGGGCGCCCCCTTGTTGCGGTTAGTACGCACCTTCCCGCCGGCGAGCAGCCGGCAGGGTAAACAAACAGACCAAACCATAATGCCCGCAGGGCATTCTTAGCGTCACCGCCGGCGTGCCGCCGGTGGCGCTCTCCTGAAGTCCAGCGTCACGCCGGCGCAGAGAGCGAAACTCTAAAGCTAAACACATCTTATAGAATAGAACAAAAGGAAAAGGGAAAAATATGATAACACCGTTTTTTGACGTCTCTCCGGAAATTGCAAAATTATCCGAAGAGGCCATGAGGCTTTGCAAGCCATATCTTGAAAAAACCGACGAGATAACCGAATACAACCAGCATAAAATGCTCAGAGCATTCCAGAAAGCAAGAGTAAGCGAGAGCTGCTTTGCCGCCTCGACGGGCTACGGCTACGGCGACAGAGGCAGAGAAGCTCTTGACCAGGTATTTGCTGATGTGCTGGACACTGAGGACGCCCTTGTGCGCCATAACTTTGCAAGCGGCACACATACACTGACAGTTGCGCTTTTCGGCGTACTGCGTCCCGGAGACACAATGATCTCAGTCACAGGACTGCCCTACGATACACTCCAGGGTGTGATCGGTATCGGCGGAGAATACAGCGGCTCACTGAAAGAGTTCGGCATCAACTATGAACAGATCGACCTTCTGCCCGACGGCCGTGTAGACCTTGGAGCCATGAAAGAGCGCATCAGCCCCGACACAAAGATGGTATACATTCAGCGTTCAAGGGGATATTCCCTGCGCCCCACTCTGACTGCCGCCGACCTTAAAGAGATCGCCGGGCTTGCACACAGCCTTGCCCCATCCTGCATTGTCATGCTGGACAACTGCTACGGCGAATTTGTGGAGCCTGAAGCACCCGGCTCCCTTGGCATCGACCTGATGGCAGGCTCCCTTATAAAAAATCCCGGCGGCGGAATTGCGCCTACCGGAGGGTACATCGCAGGCAAAAAAACGCTCGTTGAAGCATGCAGCTACCGCCTGACCACTCCCGGCACCGGCAAAGAAATAGGCTGCACCCTCGGAAACAGCCGTGAGCTTTTCATGGGTGCATTCTCAGCACCTCACGTCACCGGTGAAGCGGTCAAAACCGCAATATTCACCTCAGCCCTTTACGAGCTTTTAGGCTTTGAAGTCACACCCCGCTACAACGAAGCACGCGGCGACATAATACAGGCCATACTTCTGGGAACAGAAGAAAGGCTTATCAGCTTTTGTCAGGGCATACAGCAGGCTTCTCCGATAGATTCCTTCGTCACGCCTGAACCCTGGGACATGCCCGGCTACGACAGTAAGGTAATCATGGCTGCCGGCGCCTTTACACTCGGTTCATCAATAGAGCTTTCCGCAGACGCCCCTCTTCGTCCTCCCTTTGCGGTATGGATGCAGGGTTCGCTGAACTTCCACACGGGCAGACTTGCCGCGCAGTTGGCTGCAAGCAGTATACTGGGCAAATAACAAAAGCAAAACAGGAGCAAGGAGGGATAAATTGGAGCGAAAAAGACGACTCGTAAACAGATCAGAGCAGAAGCGCCGGATGAGACTGGCTGTAGACCTTTGCTCACTTTACGGTATCACCATACTGTTCCTGCATATCGTCATAACCCTTTGTACCGCTAATGCTCAGGACAGCTTTCCGGGATACTATATCGTGTCTATGGTAAACTCCGTTATAGCCACTCTTATGCCTGCTTTGCTGCTGTGCTACATGGGCAACGGATTTTCATATTACGTCACCTCACGCTTTAAAAAGACCAGACCTCTTGACTCGTTTCTGTTGGTGGTTTTCGGTTTTACCGGATGCCTGACTATCAACATGATATCCTCTTTCATTGACGATTTTCTGCCAAAGACCGACCACACCATATATATCACTATCGACAACAGCTTTGGCAGCTTTCTTCTGGTGCTTGTCTCGACGGCGCTTTTTCCCGCTGTATGTGAAGAGATCGGTTATCGCGGATATATCTATTCATCAATGTCGGGTTACGGACACCTTACTGCGGTACTGTTTTCATCCGCCATTTTCGGGCTGATGCACTCAGATTTCGGCGCGGTCATCTTTGCGTTTTTGTGCGGCGTTCTTTTCGGCTGCATAAGAAAGACATCCGGTATTTTTATGATAACTGTGGTCGTGCATTTTCTGAACAACGCTTTTTCATCATTCAGCTCATTCATAAGGCTCTCCATTGGCAGTGAAGCGTTCTCCCTGTTTTTCAGCATATCAAACAATATCGCCTACATCCTTATGATAGTCACCTTCCTGATACTCCGGCACCGTAAAGTCAGGATATTCCGTTTTTCAAAGGCTCCCGGCCCGCTGACAAAAAAAGACAAGCTTACAACCGTTTTTTTCTCTCCGGTGTTCCTGCTGTTTGTATTTGTAGCCGTGCTGTTTAAATTCCTGTGACGGAGGTTGTTATGACAAGAGACGAACAATTTATGCAGGCAGCGCTAAAGCTTGCGGAGCAGGCACTTGAGCTTGGCGAAGTTCCTGTAGGCGCCGTTGTTGTGCAGGGAGACCGCATTGTCGGTCAGGGCTTCAACACCCGCGAAAGCGAGAAAAACTCCCTGTGCCATGCCGAGATACGCGCGATATATCAGGCCTGCAAGGCTCTGGGCGGTTGGCGGCTGCAAAACTGCGAGCTGTTTGTTACTCTGGAGCCTTGCCCCATGTGCGCAGGCGCGGTTATAAACTCCCGGATAAAACGGGTGATTTACGGTGCCGCAGACAAAAAAGCCGGTTCCTGCGGCTCGGTCACAAACCTGTTTTCACTGCCGTACAATCACCGTCCCGAAACGGTGGGCAACGTACTCGGAAAGGAATGTGCAGACATACTTTCAGAGTTTTTTTCCCGGTTAAGGATCGGCTCTCCGGAAGATATTTCCGCGCCCGGAATAATTATCTCTCCCGATGGCGTTCTCTGGGATAAAAAGTCACATATCATTTATCCGGAAGCCGCGGAAGTTCTTCAGACTCTCAGTGCGGAGCATCGCCTGTTTGCCATGTGCAGCAGCAATTACGACATAGAAAGTCAGCTCAGGAGTCACTCTCTTGACAGGTACTTTGAGGGCATTGTCCGCCTTGACAGCAACGGACTGACAGGCGCTGAAAATCTGCGGATATACACAAAACGAATGAAAATAAAAAAAGCGGTCTGTATAGGCTGCACCGAAAACGAACGGCAGGCAGCTCAGACCTGCGGTTTTGCTTTCATACACGCTGCGTACTCAGGCGAAAAGGTACGCACATGCAACGTAAAGATCGGTTCCCTTTCAGAGGCTGCGCAGAGCCTGCGGTGCGTGACCGCACCGGACAATTTCGCGTTAAAAGTTTATTCTGACAAAAACTAAACCGCTCGCATCCGGAAAAATTCCAGATGCGAGCGGTAATATTTTTTTATTATAGCCCTACCTTGTTGTACTGCCTGAGTACCAATTCGAGCGCGATTCCGAGTATCATTCCCACAAGTATGTACAGCAGCAGCCTCAGCTCAAACGGACCGCCGATAATAATGCGTCCGATATTGCTTTCGTATATGTCTATGTACCAGCCGTACTCCATTTTCCGGAAGATCTGCAAAAATGCCACCGAAAAGAATGATATACCGCCCACGACCCATGCCGCAGCTTTTTTGAAAATGACTGCCACAAGAAAATATACACCCATAGTGATGAACACAAAGCTGCCCTCCATGGCAAGCCGCCGTTCATCAGACGTAGGATTCATTGACATGTCGGTAACTCTTACGATATATCCCACAATTATCAGAACCACCGCAATGATAAAGTACAATATTCTGTTTCTCTGCACAATTACTCCCCCAGCATATCTGAGAAATCGAAAATATATCTGTCGGCAACACTTCTGAGGTATTGCTCGTTCTCCTTTGAAGCCTCATCATATACAGCAACCGCATACATATCGGCTTTTTTTGCTCCGTTTATACCCTCAGGTATATCCTCAAAGACAACACAGTTCCTTTCCGACACTCCAAGTTTTTT
>JAFTCS010000191.1 GCA_017454565.1 Clostridia bacterium | reverse complement strand
TGTTATTCCGTTATTCATACGCTTATTATACCATATTTTATAATTTTTTGAAAATTGATTTCCGTGAATTCCGAGCCGGAAAATCAGGCTTATTCTATGCTGATAAGGGTAGCGGAATACGGCGGCAGGTTGCAGATAAGGTTCTCGCCGGCAAGTGTAAACAGCTCATTAGGCTGAGCTATGCTGCCTCCGTACTTTACGTCCTCAGAGCAGAGTACCACCTGAGCCTTCTCCACATTTTCAAGCTTGAGAGAGTAGCCAGTCTGGACAGCGCTGCCGAAGTTGAACAAAGCAAGCAGCTTATCTTTCTTGCTGCGGCGTATAATTGCATAGATGAGCTTTGACTCCTGATGGCAGTCTGCCCACTCGAAGCCTGCTTCATCATAATCGTCCTCATACATTGCAGGATGAGCAAGATAGGTATTGTTAAGGCCGATCATATAGTCGTTGAAAGTCTTATGCTTGAAGTCCTCAAGAAGGAAGAAGTCAAGTTCTCTCTTTTCGTCCCATTCACGGAGTTGTCCAAGCTCATTGCCCATGAAATTGAGCTGCTTTCCGGGATGAGTGAGCATATACATGTAAAGAGCCTTTGCCTGACTGAGCTTTTCGGACTGTGAACCGTACATCTTATTGACAATGGTTCCCTTGCAGTGAACCACCTCGTCATGTGAAAGCGGCAGGAGATACTGCTCGTCACGGAAATACATCATTGAGAAAGTGAGCTTGTGATAATTTTCAACGCGTTTCTCAGGCGGCAGAGCAAAATAGCTGAGTGTATCGTTCATCCATCCGAGGTCCCACTTGTAATCAAACCCAAGTCCGCCCTTATCTGTGGGTGCTGTAATTCCGCGGTAGCTGGTGCTGTCCTCTGCAATAAGCATACAGCCGGGATTCAATGTTTTCAGCTTGCTGTTCATGTTCTTGACGAAATCAACGGCATTACTGTTTACTCCGCGTCTTTCGTCGCCCTGCCAGAAAATGATACGGCTGATAGCGTCCATTCTCAGTCCGTCAAAATGGAACTCCTTGAGCCAGTAGTTTGCCGATGACTGCAAAAAGCTCTTGACCTCACCTCTGGAGTGCATGAAGTTGCAGCTTCCCCACTCGCTTCTGCCGACATCGTTGCTGGGATACTCATACAAAGCAGAGCCGTCATATCTTGAAAGACCGTAAGCATCCATAGCAAAGTGCACCGGAACAAAATCCAGAATAGCGCCGATATTGTTCTTGTGGAGCATATCTATCAGCTTCATAAGCTGGTCCGGAGTGCCATATCTGCTTGTTGGGGCATAGTAGCCTGTTGTCTGATAGCCCCAGCTCTCGTCACTGGGATGCTCACACAGCGGAAGGAACTCAACATAGTTATAGCCGCTTTTAATAAGATACGGAATAAGCACCTCTCCAAGCTGCTCGTAGTTATACCAGCTGTCGGGAGCACTTCCCGGCTTCTTGAAGGAGCCGGCATGAAGCTCATAAATGTTCAGCGGCTTTTTGAGCATATCGGAACGTTTTTTCATCCAGTCGGCATCATTGAATTTATATGAACCAAGATCGAAGGTTATGGAACGGTGATCCGGGCGGCGCTCCATGGAGAATCCATAAGGGTCACAGTGATCGACCTGACCGTTGTTGCCGCGGATACGGTATTCATATTTCGTGCCTTCTGGCAGGTTCTTTATCGTAAGCTCATAGAACTGACCGTTATAGACCTTCTCCATGGGGATGACCCTGTCTTCAAGAACAAGCTCAACTCCGGAAGCCTGAGGCGCAAAGGTGCGGAAGACGGTCTCTTCCGGGGTGTAGTGAGCACCCAGCCAGTTGTAAGCGTCAAAGATCGCACCTGTGTAAAAACCGTAGAAATCCATAATAGCTCCTCCTTAATTTAATTGACATGTGTTTAATAATGTACTATAATAAATATATCATATTTTTCGGAAAATTCAATTTACACTTTTGTACAACAGTCAATTAATTGACACTATTCCAAAATAGGCAAGGGGTTTTTTACTATGGATATGAGAACATTAAAGACCCGACGCAATATTCATAATGCATTTTTAGCTATACGCTCCAAAAAGAATCTTGAAAAAATTACCGTAAAAGAGCTGTGCGACAAGGCAGAGATCAGCAAGGCTACTTTTTACCTGCATTATAAGGATATTTACGATCTTTCCGACCAGCTTCAGATGGAGGTTGTAGACAGTATAATCAGCTTCGGAAACGACCCCGAGGAGCTTATCCGAGAACCGCTTAAAGCTTCACACAGCATGATAAACGGTTACATCTCCAATAAAGGACTGGTCACAGTGCTTTTTTCAGGTTCGCAGTTCTCACGTCTGCCTGAAAAGATCGAGGACGGCATAAAGCAGCGTCTTTTCAGCCAGAAGCCGGAATTAAAGGACGATGTTTTTACCAATGTCAAGATCACCTATCAGCTCATGGGCAGCTTTTACGCGATTTTTGAGTACGAAAAGAAATTCGGTGCAGAAAGTGTGATTGAGGCGGTGGACAAAATGACCGCTTTATTCTACTGATACAAAAAACTGCCGACAGGGTTTATTTCTGCCGGCAGTTTTTCTGACTTTTATAGTTTTCTATTTTACGGACATAAGCGGAGAAAGTATGACAGAACCGGCAGCACGAGTTTTTTTCATGTCGATTATGCGCTGATTCTCCGAGCCGCGGAAAACAAGAGAAATATTTTTCAGTTCCTCCACAAAGCGGCCGTCAACAAGAACATCAATACTGTCAAGTATCTCATCTGTACATTCAATATACCGGCAGCCCCCGGGAACAAGATCCTTGTCGTAGGTAAAGCCGGTGAACATCCAGATATTCCTTCCGGGCAGTTCTTTTTTTACCCGGCGTATCAAAGGCAGCAGACCTCTCTGATTCGACTGTTCAAACGGTTCGCCGCCCAACACCGTCAGACCGTCATAATAGCTTTTGGCAAGCTCTGTCATGATCATGTCCTCAATTTCCTGAGTGTAGGGTCTGCCATATTCAAAATCCCAGGTCTGAGGCTGAAAACAGCCCTTGCAGCGGTTGGTGCACCCAGACACGAAAAGGCTTAGCCTTATACCGGTTCCGTTTGCACTGTCCGCCGTTATTATTTCACCTACAAACATGCTTTTCACCTCTTGCTTCCTAAGACCGTACATTTCAGATACTAAACAGGCTCTAAAACGCTTGCAGGGATCACCCTATGCGAAAGGGGGTCATCCCTGCCTTTTGATTATTCGTTTACTGCGGGCTTGTCATTCTGAAAAGCATGGGTCGAAAGATGGAGCACCCTTTCCTTTATCTCCTGTGTTCTGCCCTGATTCCAGAACTGTGAGCCAATATATCCGCATGTTCTGCGGGCAACGTTCATCTTGTTCTGGTCGCGGTTGTGGCACTTCGGACACTCCCATACCAGCTTGCCATCGTCGTCGGTCACGATTTGTATCTCCCCGTCATATCCGCAGACCTGACAATAGTCGCTTTTGGTGTTCAGCTCGGCATACATGATATTGTCATAGATAAACTGCATTACCTTGAGCACTGCCGGCAGATTGTTCTGCATATCGGGCACCTCAACATAGCTGATAGCGCCGCCTGGCGACAGAGTCTGGAACTCCGATTCAAGTTTGAGCTTATCAAAGGCGTTGATCTCCTCAGTAACATGAACATGATAGCTGTTCGTCACATAGTTTTTGTCGGTAACTCCCTTGATGATACCGAAACGCTTTTGCAGGCATTTTGCAAATTTATAGGTCGTGCTCTCCAGCGGAGTTCCGTAGAGGCTGTAATCTATGCACTCTGCGGCTTTCCATTTGACGCAGTATTCGTTGAGTTTCTTCATGATCTGAAGACCAAGTTCCTTGCCCTCTTCCTCTGTGAGCTTCTTTTCGATAAGGCTGTATACGCACTCCCACAGACCCGCATAGCCAAGAGAAAGTGTGGAGTAGCCTCCAAAGAGCAGCTTGTCGATAGGCTCGCCCGTTTTGAGTCTTGCAATTGCGCCGTACTGCCAGAGGATAGGCGCTGCATCAGAGAGTGTGCCCTTGAGTCGCTCATGACGAGCTCTGAGAGCCTTGTGGCAAAGCTCCATTCTCTCATCAAAGATCTTCCAGAAACGGTCTATATCTTTTTCGGCGGAAAGACCTATGTCAACAAGGTTGATGGTCACAACGCCCTGATTGAAGCGTCCGTAATACTTGGGCTTTCCGTTTTCGTCAATATAAGGCGTCAGGAAACTGCGGCAGCCCATGCAGGTGTAGCAGTGCCCCTCGCCGTTCTTGTCGATCTTGTTTTTGAGCATTACTTTCTCAGAGATATAGTCGGGAACCATTCTCTTTGCGGTGCACTTCGCGGCAAGCTCTGTAAGATACCAGTATTTGCTGCCTTCGGTTATATTATCCTCTTCAAGAACATATATGAGCTTCGGGAACGCAGGAGTAACCCATACGCCCTCCTCATTTTTTACTCCGATATAACGCTGACGAAGGGTCTCTTCGATTATCATAGCCAGGTCTTTCTTCTGCTGCTCGTCCTTTGCTTCGTTCAGATACATGAACACCGTAACGAAAGGCGCCTGTCCGTTGGTGGTAAGAAGTGTAACGACCTGATACTGAATGGTCTGCACACCCTTGGTGATCTCTTTTTTGAGTCTTTCCTCTACGATCGAATTAATGGTTTCTTCCGGGATGGACGCATGCATTTCCTCAAGCTCGGCAAGAAATTCACGCTTGATCTTCTCACGGGATACCTGAACAAATGGAGCAAGATGTGTCAGGCTGATGCTCTGTCCGCCGTACTGGTTGCTGGCCACCTGAGCGATGATCTGAGTTGCTATATTACATGCTGTCGAGAAGCTGTGCGGCTTTTCGATAAGAGTCTCACTGATAACAGTACCGTTCTGCAGCATATCCTCTAAATTTACAAGGTCGCAGTTGTGCATGTGCTGTGCAAAATAGTCGCTGTCATGGAAATGGATTATTCCGTTTTCATGCGCCTCAACAATTTCGTTGGAAAGCAGTATCCTCTTCGTAAGATCCTTGCTTACTTCGCCTGCCATATAGTCGCGCTGTACGCTGTTGACGGTCGGGTTCTTGTTGGAGTTCTCCTGCTTGACTTCCTCGTTGTTGCATTCGATAAGGCTGAGGATCTTATTGTCGGTGGTGTTCGCACGTCTGATGAGCGAACGGTTGTAGCGGTATTTTACATATCTTCTTGCAAGCTCAAATGCGCCCTTTGCCATGATCTGATCCTCGACCATGTCCTGTATCTCCTCTACGGATACGGCACGGCCCATCTTGGAGCACTTGTACTCAACATACTCCGCTATGTCCTTTATCTGCTCTGCGGAAAGGTAACGTCTGTCGCCGGCATTGTTTGCTTTGGTAACTGCGTTTATGATCTTTTCGCCGTTAAATACCTCTTCCGAGGAATTTCTTTTGATTATCTTCATAATTAAAACATCTCCGTTCAAAAGTGTACGCTCTCTATTTTATCCGAAAAATCCCAAAATACATGTTGCATTTGCAACAGTTATAAGCTATAATACAAGATATAGCGTTTTGCACAAATTCAGAACACATTATATAGAGGAGTCAACAATGAATAAATATTCGGTCTTTAATGGGATAAACAACGATGAAGCAGCTCATTTGGAGTCATGTCTGGGCTTTGAAAACAGGTGCTTCCGCAAGAGAGAAACGATACTGCGCTTCTCAAGCGACCTGAACAAAGCCGGGATAGTTCGCAGCGGCCTTGCTTATCTGATAAGCATAAACGGCTCCGGAGAAGAAAGTATCCTTGACTATTATGAGGACGGAAATATTTTCGGCGGCTTTCTCTCTCCCGCCACAGACGTGAGCCTTTATTCTGTGGTGGCTAAAAACGACTGCACCGTCAGCTTCATGCAGGACACTTCAATAACCGAACGGTGTGAGCACAGCTGCCGTACACACTCTGTTTTTGTCCGGAACGTGCTTACATCTTTATCCTGCCGCAGCCAGATACACCTTGACATTCTTTCGCAGCGCACAATAAGAGGCAAGCTTATGGCATATTTTTCCTATGTGTCAGAAAACAATAACAGGCAGAGCTTCACTCTTCCCATACCGCTTTCTGATCTTGCCGAATATATCTGCGCTGACAGAAGCGCCATGATGCGCGAGCTGAAAAAGATGAACAGCGAGTCTCTTATCGTCTCCAAAGGTACAGAGATCATCGTTATGGGGTCAGATCATGAGTAACAGACCAATATATAGGGTATGTATAATATTATATACACTATATATAGTATTGTCAAGCTTGAGCATATACAATATCTATGCTTAAATTTGGAGATTTATACACATTAAGCACAAACGCAAAGGCTCCGGTACCTTTCTTCAGATACGCAAAGGCTCCGGTACCTTTCTTCAGATACGGAAAGGTACCGGAGCCTGATATAATTCCGGGATGAAATTATATCCTGAATCAGTAAAACTCTGAAAAGGATAAATATCGTTTTCGGGGAATGTGGTGGACTTTTCCGCAAAAGTCCACCCTGACTCGTTCTCCGCAGAGAGCGAAACACTCAATCCTATGGTTTTCCGCCCATGCCCCTTGCGGCTACGTTTGAATAGTAAAGACCCGAAGTAAAGTCGGCAGTCACAGAGCTGTCGCCGGATGTAATAGTGTAGCTGTTTCCTTCTTTAAGGCTCGGAGATGAATATACAACAGATGAGTAGCTCTTGTTTGCGGTAAAGCTGAA
Organism: Clostridia bacterium; assembly: GCA_017454565.1. GTDB lineage: Bacteria > Bacillota > Clostridia > Oscillospirales > Acutalibacteraceae > UBA1213. The sequence goes on along the minus strand of JAFTCS010000191.1, from coordinate 6,697 downwards.
ATCCGAACCGTCATTAACAGTAATGGTAGTGCCGCTTGTTCCGGAAAGTGAAACCAGAGCCGAGCACTGTGTACCAGAGTCAAAATTGACGGCCATATCAGAGGTGCCTATTGCGAGCACTGTGCCGCCGGTTATGCTTGCAACGCAGCCTGCGCCGTCGCCCTTGTCGATCGCACCGTTTCCTGCTGAGGACGGACCTTCAACGATAACCGTACCGCCGGTTATATAGATAGAACCATTGCTGTCAAGTCCGTCACCCTCAGCGTCAACGTGAACAGTTCCGTTATTGATGGTCAGCTTTGCGTTGGTGTTGCCGCTGTTCCAGGGATTATCGTCATTCGAGGATGTATCGGAACCGCCTGAACAGTTTATGCCATCGTCGCTGGCTGTTACACTTACCGTACCGTTGTTGATAGTGACGTTTTCGGCTTCCAGACCCTCGTATGATTCTGTAATAACAACCGCTCCGCCGTCTATTGTAAGGTCGCCGGCAGCGGTTATTCCGTCATCGCTTGAGCTAAGCCCGAGCTGTCCTGACTTGATGGTGATATTTGCGTTGCTGTGAACAGCGTCATCGGCTGCGGAAATTGTCAGTAAGGTTTCGGCAATAGTGATGTCGCCGTCTGTCTTTATACCCTTCTGTGAGGTGTTCTTGTCCTTTGAAACGTCAGAGCCTTTTCCGGACGCCGTAATTACAGTAAGCGTACCTCCGTTAAGCTCAACAAAGCCTGTAAAGGTCTTGTTGCTGTCTCCTGCCTTGACAGAAATGCCGTCATATCCTGAGCTGATAGCTGCGGTAGCTTTCTCAAAATAGAAGCCGGCGTCATTATCATCACTTTCTACCTGTATACCGTCATGTCCGGATTCTACCAGAATATTTCCGCCGCCTATGCGCACAGTACCTTCGGACTTCATACCTATGCTGTCGGACTTTACATTGAGTGTAGAACCGGTAATTTTCAGGTCGTTCTTGCAGACTATGCCATGCAGATTCGAGGTCACATTCAGCACACCGCTGCCGCTGACAGTAACGTCATCCTTGGCATAGACAGCAGCGTCCTCTTTGGCAGAGCTGCTGCCGTTAAATGTCAGAGAGCATGTTCCCGTTGACTGAATAAGAACCTTGTCTGCATTTTTGACGTAGATACACGGTGCAGAACTGGTGGTCATGGTCACGTTATCAAGAATCAGATAGACATTTCCCGACTTGGTAGAGTCGTCAATAACGATAGATACGTCCTCGGAGTTTCCGCTGACCTTATAAATTCCCTTTGAGGTTATGGTAACTGTATTGCCGGAAACGGATCCGCGTGTGGTATCGGAAATTGCAGCTTCACTGCCAGAGAATACAACCTCGGCATTGGGAGTTTCCGAGCTCACATCCTTATAGTCTGCGTCTGAGAAATACGAGCTTTCTGAGGAGGTCTGAGAAGTATCGTCGGAAGCATCGGGGGAATAATCAGAGGAAGTATCAGACGATGTATCCGATGCTGTAACTGAATTTGTTGATGCAGCCGAAGAGGTACTGGTGTTCTGTGAGTTTCCGCAGCCCGAAAACGCCAGCACAGTAACAAGAAGCGACATGAATATTACAATGGCTTTTTTCATAGATTTCACACTCCTGCATTATAATTGACTAAATATTAATAATATAAGCTTTCTATCAAAGCTGGTTCTGAGGTTCGGTATAAGGAAGAACAGCGATCTCAAGGTTGCCGTTCTTGGTTCTCAGCTCGTCAATGAATTCCTTTTCCTCTGCCGGGTCTTTCATAACGATCCTGAAAGAAAGACGGAACATTGAACCCATTCCGGTGGTCTTAACGCCCGCGTTTTCATAGCTTTTCAGATAGTGTGCAAAGGTGTCGTCAAATGCTCCGGAATATTCAAGTGATTCGGGGATCGTGATGCGAAGGAGCCTTTCTTCGGTCATTGACTTGTGCTCAAAAATTGGCAGCAGCGAGAAAACAAGATAGATAACGGCCATACCTATGAGGATGATAACGCCGTAGGCTATGTAGCCCATACCGAATGCAATACCTGACCCCATCGCGATAAGCAGCGAGCTGATCTCATCGGCACTGCCGGGAGCACTTCTGAAACGTATAAGGCTGAACGCACCGCCTACAGCCACACCTGCGCCGATGTTGCCGCTTACAAAGGTTATAACTGCCGAAACAACGAACGGCACAACGGCTGTAACAATGAAAAACCTCTTTTTGGCTCTGATCTTGAAAGACATCAGCCATGCGTAAACAAAACCTGAAATAATGGATGCCGCTGCCATAATAAAGAATTGCGATGCCGAAACTCCGTCTGCTGTATAAATAGAATCAAACATGATCTGATGTTCCTTTCATTTTTAAATTCATCAATTGCTGTCTGTATGCTTCTCCGTATTTTGAAAAGCTGCCCTTGTATATTTTGCCTTTTGTAAGAATCTCTGAGAGCCACAGGGGCACAGCTTGCTGTACCTTGACTTCCAGTATTGTGTATCCGTTTTTTAAAAGGGAATTGCCTTCCATTGAGGTCTTCAGATCCAGCTCGTCATAGCGGTATCTGGGGTTGTGGTCAATGGTCAGGCGAAGGTCGCCGTCAGGCTGGAAGTAAGCGACCCTGTCGTATATGATAAGACAGGCAGGAACAAGAGTCTGGTAATAATCGCGGAAAGTTGTTATTTCGCGGTTGATCTGACCTCCTGCACAGATATCGCCTTCGCCGTAGAAGAACTTATTTACGAGGGGTATCGTGGACTGCACCCTGCGTTTATACACTATGCCATAAGCCTTTCTTTTCAGTTCAAGAAATACCGGTGATGTGTCGGTAGCAAGACCGTAGGAACGCAGTCTTATTTTTTCTTTGAACAGGGGTTTTTCAACTGAGGTGCGTATGAGCCTGTAATTCGGGGTATCATAATAAAGTGAAGCGATGGACGTAAGCCCGAACTTGTCGATCTTCATGTGTCCCTCAACGCTCTTTTTGAAGTATTCGGTCTGTTCCGGACTCATGATATACTTCATCTCGTAGCGCTTCATTACTACTATAGGTTTGGTTACTTCAGCCATAACATCACCTCCGTATCAAAGAAAGATGCTTATTGTCATTCTGCCGTCTTTGACAGCCGCCGAAAGCCTGCCGTCATTTGCCCTTACGATATCCTTGACGTTGGAAAGTCCAAGCCCTGCGCCGGAGGTACCCTCGGCGTTCTCAAGCATCGTGAACCTGTCGAATATCTGGTCGCAGCCTCCGTCCGGAAGCTTAGTGTCGTTCGTCTGGATAAGCTTTACTCTGTCCTTGTGCCTTGCAAGCGTAAAGCCGGCATCCGATACGGAAAACTTAAGAGAATTTGAGATAAGCTCTCCAAGCACCTTTTTAAAAGCGTTGTCACTGATGCAGACCGAAATTCCCGGCTCTATCTGAAAGCTGAGTTTCAGATTTTTTTCTTCAAATTTCGGCCGGCTGTTCTCAAGCATTGCTGTCATCAGGTCGGAAATATCAAGCTTAGTTTTGTTTTCGCTTTCATCGAAAATGCTCAGAGCGCCCAGATCATTCACGAGTCTGGTCATGCGCCTTACCTGCTTGTCGATCGACTTTATCTGGTCGTTGGAGCCGCTTTGTCGTTCAAGTGTCTCGGTATCTGCGCTGATAACGGTAAGAGGCATCTTGAATTCATTTTCAAGCTTTGCAATGAACTGCTTTTGTTTTCTGTCCGCATCCTCAAGGGGTTTGAACAGCTTTCTTCCCAGGAATTGGAAAGCAACAAAGCTGATTATTATCATCACCGCGCCTCCGATTATGGAGATGATAAGTATACGGTAGCATGGCCAAAGCTCGCGGCTCTGATCTATTACGGTAACATAGGTCTTTTTGTTTACTTCGTAAACCCGGTAGCGGTATGAATCGTTTGTCCAGCCGGTTTTTCCGTACTGCAGACTCAGCGCCCAATTTTCAGCGTCCTCTTCGCTTATGGCGGACATTCTGAAAGCAATCTTTTCTACGTTGCCGTCTTTGTCAATAGAGTAGGTAAAGTATCTCAGCGATGAATTCATTTCAGGTGAATTCGGACCCATATACCCGAATCTGCCGTTGTTCAGTCTGAAAGCCTTTCCTGAACGGTCATTCTTCGTTTTTTGTCCAACCACACCATCTTGAGCGGCGTCCGGGTTATTTTCGTTCGGAGGAGACATGTCCTGAGGTGTTTGTCCGGGTGTGTCAAGGGAACCGTTCATCCGGGCAATACGTTCAGTCATCATGTCTGCTTCATCTGCCGCCCTTGTGAAGCTTATCACGTTTATAGCTGTAAGCAGAAGTGCCAGCAAAAGAATAACGGACAGTTCTGATAATAAGACAAATTTCTTTCTTGCTTTATTCATTTTGTATTTTCACCATCCTGTACCCCTCATCAATAAGGTATTTTATTCGGATATTTTTATTCAGCTTCTCAAGTTTTGAGTTGAGAGCAGAAATATAAGCCTCCATGTGCTTGCCGCTGACCTGCTTATGACTGATAAGATCTGCGAAAAGCTCAATTTCGCCGTCAGTCAGGGGAATACTCCCGCAAAGCATGTATTCTGATAATTTAATATAAACATCCTCAAATCTAAGGATATCCGTACTGTTCTTCCTTTTCATGACCCGTTCGATTGTTCCTGTCAGATCGGAGGGCAGAAACGGAAGTGTGAGATAGGCATTGGCAAGAGCCGTATCCATGAGCCGTGAAGCCGTAAGCTTTTCAGATGTCAGCACGATGACAGGAATATTCCTGTCAAAAAGAGGCTTCAGCAGCTTGTCGGCGTTTATTCTTGGCAGTGCTTCATCCACAACGGCAATATCAAAAGTATGATTGGTTTCAAGTCTTGTAATGACCTGGGTACCGTCATAAACGGTCGTGACAGTGTGCTGTTCCATACCAAGCAAGGTTGAAAAGGCAGAGGAAAAATCCCTGTCCTGCTCGGCGATCAATATCTTCATTTATCATACCCCCCCTTTTGGATTTTCTTTCCTTTTATATTTTAAAGAATAAAATATTTCTTTAAAACCAATGTGAAAATAAAATTAAATAAAAATGAATTATTTCTTAAAACGATTCAATATTATTTTAAGAATTATTTTAAGAATTTTTTAAGACAGAAGATTCTCACAATTTACCACATTAATATCGTAATAAAGAGAAAAATGCTGAGAATAATAATAACACAGTCATAAAGGAGATACGATCAAGCATAGCGGCTACAGTGCCCGATGCCTTTCGTATCAAAAAAGCGGCGTCGGGACTAAATGCTGCAAAAAGAGATGCTTTCGTATCAGGATTTGCCTGCATAAGACTTCTGACAACGCTGAAATGACAAGGCTGAGCTTTATGACAGATGTTCTTTCTGCCCATGTCAGCGGAATAAAAACGCTTGCAGTGTAATGAAAGCGGCCTGGATAAAAAGTATATGACTGTATAATTATACAAAAGGAGAATGTCTTATGTCAAGCAATAACAGCGGTAATTCTATCAATGTACCTGAAGCAAGAGAGGCACTCGACAAGCTCAAGATGGAGTGCGCAAACGAGGTAGGCGTTAACCTCAAGCAGGGCTACAACGGCGACCTGACATCACGTCAGGCTGGTTCCGTGGGCGGACGTATGGTTCAGAGAATGATCGAGGCCTACGAAAAGAGCATGTAATCATTCTCTGATAAAGCATTATGGATGAAAGCGTACAGCAGAACGACTCCTCTTCCCGGCAGGTAAAGCAGCTTGTAAGAAGGCTTATCGGCAGGGAAAGCAAGAATTCTGACCGGTAAAAAGCCTTAACACGGGGGAAGGTCAGAAAAAATCACCCTCACAACCTATTGATAATAAGCTGTGAGGGTGTGATTTTTTAGTTTATCATACACTGAAAAGCATGGTGCCGTATGAAGGATATGGCCAGTGCTTTGATGACATGTTTGACTCCATTTCATCAGCAACTGCGCGCAGAGACTGCATTGCAGAAAGGACGCTCTCCTTATAGTACATAGCGTTTTCGGCAACACCCTCTACATCGCGGGCGCCGACCACCGCCTTGTCAAGCTCTTCTATTCTGTTGAGGAAGCACGAGAGCAGTCTTGAGAGCTTTTTGAGAAGTTCGACCTCGGGTACAGGAACGAGATCCTCATCTATGCCCTTGAGAAGAGTAATTGTCTCGGCAAGCTCTTTGATATATGCCGTCACTGCAGGAACAATGTCCTTCTTTGCCATGTCAAGGGCTGTAAGAGCCTCAATATTTATGATCTTTGAGTAGTTTTCAAGGATGATCTCCGTTCTGGAGCGCAGCTCGACAGCAGTATAGATGCCATACTTGCCAAAGAGGTTGATGTTCTTTTCGTCGGTATAATGAGGAAGTACCTCAGGAAGTGAACGGAAATTGAGCAGGCCTCTCTTCTTTGCCTCAGCCACCCATTCCTCGGAATAGTTGTCGCCGTTGAAGATTATTCTCTTGTGCTCTAAAAGGGTCTTTCTGACAAGCTCCTCAGCGGCCTCCCTGATGTTCTCTTTATTTTCTGTTTTTTCAAGCTCGTTGGCAAAATCACAGAGAGCGTCTGCAACGATTGTATTGATAATGGTGTTGGTGCAGGCGATATTCTCGGAAGAACCAACCATTCTGAACTCAAATTTGTTGCCTGTAAAGGCGAACGGTGAGGTACGGTTACGATCAGACGTATCCTTAACA
>JAFTCS010000190.1 GCA_017454565.1 Clostridia bacterium | reverse complement strand
GAGCTTTTCCATTCAATGTGCTCGGAGGCGCTGCCTTCCGTAAGAGAATATGTGAGCTGTGCGCTTTCGCCGGCACCCATTGTAACGGCTGTTCTGTCAAGCAGCACCTTAGCCGGAGCTTTCTTTACATTGACAGTACATGTAGCCCTCTTGCCGTTGTATGTTTTCAGGGTAATTGTTGCGCTGCCTTCCTTTATACCCTTTACCAGTCCGCCGGACACCTTAGCAGTGGCGGAATCGCTTGAACGCCATGTAAGCGCGTTTGACGCCGAATTCTCGTCGATGACCGCATCAAGCTGCAGCGTCTCTCCTACGCCTATGGTTTTTTCCGTCTCGCTTATGCCGACCTTTTCCGGCGCGGACTTTACAACTATCGTACATGCCGCTGTCTTTCCGTTGAAGGTCCTTACGATTATTATCGAGTTGCCCTCATTGGCAGCTATGATCCTGCCGTTATCTACGGTTACGGAATTTTCATTACTGGACGACCAGCGTATTGTGCCGGAAGCACTGCCTTCGGGTATGGTGGCCTTCAATGTCAAAGCCTCGCCCACACCCATTTCGATCCTCTTCTGATTGAGTACGATCTCGCTCGGAGCTTCCTTTACCGTTACCCTGCAGGAAGCGGACTTGCCGTTTTCGGTAGTCACCGTAATAACCGCCGTACCTGTCTGCTGAGCCTTTATTCCGCCGTTTGTAACAATAACCGCAGCGGAATTGTCTGAGCTCCATATAAGTGTGCCCTGGGTGCTGTGCTCAGGAAGTATCGCCTCCAACTGTTCGGATTCACCCACGCCTATTACGGTTGAAGTTTTGTTAAGCTCAACCTTTTCGGGCGGCACCGTGACCTCGACGGTACACTTTGCTTTATAGCCGTTCACCGCTGTAGCCGTAATTACCGCCGTACCGACCTTCTTGGCTGTAAGACGTCCCTTGTAAACGCTTACTACTGTGCTGTCGGAGCTTGACCATTTCAGGGTCTTGTTCGGAGCCTCAGCAGGCAGTACGGTTGCTTTCAGCTCGGCTGTACTGCCTACTTCAAGATTCACGCTTTCCTTGTCAAGGCTTACGGTCAGCGATGCAGGGATGACCTCGACCACCATCTTTACTGTCGCGCCCGTAGACGGATTATAGGCTGTAATGGTAGTTTTGCCTTCTGCAACAGCAGTAACAGTACCGTCCTTTACAGTAGCCACCTGCGGATTGCTGCTTGTCCAGCGGATATCCCCGATATAATATACCTTGCCGTTTTCACCGTCCATAGTGGTCACGGAGCACATCTCGTATGTAAGCGACGTACCTATGAACTGTGCGCCCGTCCTGCCTGTGGTGCATACGAGCATCGGTTCGGAAAGATATTTTGACTTTATTTCCACCGGCACCATTACTTCGTCAACATAAGGGCCGTAGGTACCGTCCATAGGGCTCGTACTCTTCAGAAAGCGTCCTGCAAGTGATGAATAAGACACACCGCAGTCCACCGAGAAAAACCCGCCCAGACCGACATGGGTAAAATCCGGGTCGATGAGCGCCTCATAATGTCCGGTCTCTTTTCCTGTGTTGTACAGGTAATCTTCTTTCTCATCATAGAACTGCTCAATGCCGTAAAGCATATTCTGATAAACGTTCCATGCCAGGACCTCTGCGCTCGTATTCATGGAGTTTACCGTAAGGGTAAAGGCCTCCTGCTCTTTGGGGCGCATTTGGTCTCTTCTGATACATGCTTCGGCAGCTCTCTGTCTGGCTACCATTTCCAATTCGTATGACCATCTTACAGGCTGATAGTCTGTGAGAGTCAGTTTCTTTGACGGATTTGCCGGGTTTTTTATTCCCTCGCGGCAGGCTTCCAGTCTGATCTCATTGATTCTCGCCACAGCTTCCGCCGCTGAGGTGTAATATCTGCCTCGTACACCAACGGTAACAACGTCAGACTTGAAAGCTGCCGCCGAATTTACCGCAGCCGCCGACATCGGCAGATCCGCGTATACTGCGCCTTCTTCTGTCAGGGTATCTGCTTTTTTATCGATGCTCGCCGTATCGGGCGGTACTCCGTTGCCGGAGTCCACCGATGCAGCAAGCGCCGACATTCCGGAACAAACAGCACCCGCCAGCATGAAAGCTGCGATCCTTTTAAATATACCGCTGATCTTCATGTCACCACATCCTTTGCTGAAATCAATGTCAAGTTGTCATTCTGTCAAAAAAAAGCCAACATATATATTTATTATAGCATATTTTTTATACCAAATGCAACAATAATTGCCTGTTTCATAGAACTACAGTCATTTTACTTCACTGACGATATATTATAAAAAAGCTTTGTCATCCTGTTTTTCGGAATAACAAAGCTTTATGATTTCAGTTATTGTTGACAAGAGCGTACTCAGGGTTCATTCCCTTTTATTGTTCCTGTTAAGAAGTCTGTACCTGATGTAGAGCAGAGTATTTTCCTCACCGTTATCCCTGAGCATTTTCAGAAGGAAAAGCAAAAGCTTCTCCGTGTCCGGATGGATAAGATAATGGCTTCTTGAATTCATGTAATACTCGTATGCTGAGGCATCGGTGTACTCTTCCTTTTTGTAGTTCTTGCAGGCTGCAACCCTGTCACAGAACATCTCCACCACCTATCTCACCGGCATTTTCATTCCTGTCATGGGAGATTCACCGCTGATATCATAGTCTATCCAGTAGTCAAGGTGGTGACGGTTCCTGCCTTTATGATGAAGCCATGCAGAGCTGTAGCCCTTTTCCTCTCTTTCGGCAGCATTCGGACTTCTTGTACCCTGATAATATTTTGCGCCCACCAGAAATTCCGTAGGAGAATACTTTGAAAGGTCATGCAGCAGTCCCTGCTTATACAGTCCTACTTTAAAGCACAGCTCCATAACAAGTCTTCGGTGGTTGTTAATGGTTTTAAGATGTTCAAGCCATTTCATGTTCCCGCCTCCGTTTATGATACTATTATCAGTATATCATATTTATTCTCAAATTCAATCGTTCAGAAATACCTTCCATGGCAGCCACACGAAAACAATTTTAAATTTTGTTTATTTGTTCCAAAAGCTAAACATCCCGTCTCTCGGCGGGGAGCTGATTTATATGTGCTGTCAGTAGGGAACGCCATCTTGTGCAGGGCGTCCCCTCTCAAAAAATATCCACCGGACATTTTTTGATTCAACCCTTGCGGAGCACTTTCGTTTAGAGTGTTCTGCACCCTGCCGCCTTTGGAAAGGCGGGCGAAACTTTTGTGTTGACGATTATGGAGAGTTTTTTCGTGCGGTTACACTAAAATCCTCTACATAACAAAAACAGACCAACTGCTGTGTTGGTCTGTTAAAACGTGTTCAGCCCTCGTCTCCGTTCTGCGGAGAAAGGAAAGTCTCATAATACTCCAGTGCGTCGATCTTCTCATTGTTAGTCATGCCGTTAGAGATAAAATCGGCGTAGTCCTCGGCATTGTAATCACCGTGTTCCATGGAACCGTCCGAAAGAATGAAATTTTCATCCTGCGGTTCCGGCATTTTCCTTCTTTTCACGTTATCATGTCTCCCGTCTGCTATAACGCTCTACATTAATAATGGAAGCATCTGCCGCTGTGCAGGCCTCCTTAGAGCCTGTTTAGTATCTGAAATGTACGGATTTTTGAGCATATTTTTTCTCGATAACAAGGAAAAAGAACGCAGGCATACTGACGTATGGCAAGTTCTTTTGACGCAGTTAGCGAAAAAAATTGCCAAAAAGCCGCACATTGCTAAGATGCTAAACAGGCTCTTATAAAGCATTTGCAGAAATCCGAGCTTTATACAGGCAATTACATATTTTTCAGTTCGTTCAGATCATACGGAGTCTGCTGATATACATAATAGTTCAGCCAGTTTGAATAGAGTATAGTCGCATAGCTGCGCCATGTAAGCGCCGGAAGGGCTCTGGGGTCATTGCCCGGGAAATAGTTGTAGGGCAGCTGCGGCTTCAGACCCTTGTTGCAGTCGCGGAAATACTCGTTTGCAAGAGTATTCCTGTCATACTCGGCGTGACCGAAGATATAGAACTGTCTGCCGTTCTTGTTTGCGACAATGGCAACTCCGGCCATGTTCGAGGATGCAAGTATTTCAAGCTCATCATGCTCACGGACGTCCGAACGGTGAATTCCGGTATAGCGTGAGTGCGGAAGAAGTATCTTATCGTCGCAGCCCCTCATCAGCGGGTGGAAAATATTCATTACTCTGTGCACATAAACGCCGGAAAGCTTTTCATCAAGAGTATATTTCGGGACCCCGTGATGGTAGTATATGCCTGCCTGCGCTCCCCAGCATATATGCATGGTGCTGTAGACGTGTCTTGTAGACCATTCCATGATACTGCAAAGCTCCTGCCAGTAGTCCACCTGCTCAAATTCAAGCTTTTCCACCGGAGCGCCGGTTATTATCATTCCGTCATAATACTGATCGCGGATATCGTCAAAGTATTTATAAAAGGCGGTGAGATGATCCGCCGATGTAGTTTTTGAAACATGGGTAGCCATCTGGAGCAGCTCAACATCCACCTGAAGCGGTGTGTTGCCCAGAAGTCTGAGAAGCTGGGTCTCCGTCTCTATCTTGTTCGGCATCAGATTCACTATCACGATCTTCAGCGGTCTGATGTCCTGAGTTTTTGCCCTTTCATCGGTCATCACAAAGATATTCTCCGATTCAAGGGTTTTCAAAGCGGGCAGCCCGCTCTGTATCTTAATTGGCATTTTCTTCCACTTCCTTAGTCCTTTAATCGCATTTGATTATTATACCACAAAACACCTCTCATTACAAGTTGTTTTTCACGTTCAGTCAGGGCAACCGCACGAAAACAATTGTAAATTTTGTTTATTTGCTCCAAAAGTTAAACGTCCCGCCTCTCGGCAGGGAGCAGTTTTATCCGTGCTGTCATTAGGGGACGCCCTCGTGTGCAGGGCGTCCCCTCTGTCAAAACAGTCCACTGGACTGTTTTGACATTCACCCCTTGCGGAGCACT
>JAFTCS010000189.1 GCA_017454565.1 Clostridia bacterium | reverse complement strand
GCGCGGGTCTCCGGTGGAGACCTCTCAGGGGCGGCTGAGAAGCGCCGACCGAGCCGACAGGCGAGACACAGGGGGGACTTTTCCGCAAAAGTCCCCCCTCGACCCCGCAAGCCTTTGAAAAGGCTTGCGCGAAACTTCTGTGTTTTTTTAATAAAGCTCTCCGGTTTGTTTTGACGGGGAGCTTTGCTTTATTGTTCAAAATGTAAAAAATCAGTATTATAAGATGGCTATAACTTCCAAAAGTTTGTTTTTTTCTTGATAATAATCAACAATCTGAAAGTCTGACTATTGTTTGTATTGACGTAGATTCGCTTTTTTATCTAAAACGGCGGGCAAAACAGGGACACCGGCTTGTTGAAAATCGTGTTTTACAAAGTCGGAATTATAATGTACAATTATTATTAAGATGGGATTTGTGCAGTATAATGACCGTTGCTGTTGTACACGGTCAGAGTGCGGAGGGAACTGCATGATACATCATGTGGATGGCAGACCGACTCTAAGGTCTGCTCTGATAAAAAAGGAGAGTGGTTCAATTGTATTCTGAAGAAAAAAAACAGAACAGGGGCCTGCTTAAACGTATAGGCGCGGCACTTCTGTCTGTTACTCTGTTGGGCACGGTGTTTGCGGCTATGCCGGTGCTGCCCGGAATGAACACCGAGGCTGCAGCGGCAGCGACTCTTGTAAAGGACTACGGGCTTGCAAAAACTACTCAGGAGGGCGCTACTCTGCATTGTTGGAACTGGTCTTACAACAATATCAAAAAGTACATGAAGGATATTGCGGCGGCAGGCTATACTTCCGTCCAGACATCACCGGTGCAGCAGCCCAAGGATTATTACTGGGAGGGTGTTGCCTACGGAAATGTGGGTATCCCGGACGGTACAGGCGGATATGATTCCAACTGGTGGAAGGCTTATCAGCCGGTAACTTTCTCTATTTGCGACAACGGGCACACATGGTACGGCACCAAGGCCGAGTTCAAGGCTATGTGTGATGAAGCCGAAAAGTACGGCGTAAGGGTAATTGTTGACATAGTGGCAAACCACATGGGCAACATTCAGGGCTACAAGATAGCGTCTGCCGGTATGACTCAGGCAGAAAAGGAAAAAGCAGTCATGTCGGATATCTCTCTGCAGGTCGGTGAATTCTGGAAAAAGGACATGCTCACGGATTCCAGCTACTGGCACCTGAGCACCTCATGGACGCATTCAAGCGACGGACGCTTTGATGTTACTCAGGGCAATATGGGCATGCCCGACCTTAACACGGGAGATAAAAAGGTTCAGCAGATGGTTTTAGGACTTCTCAGGGAGTGCATAGACTGCGGTGCTGACGGCTTCCGCTTTGACGCAGCAAAGCATATTGAGACTCCCGCAGACGATAAGGCTTTTGCAAGCGATTTCTGGGACGTGGTTCTTGACGGTGCAAGAGCCTATTACAAGCAGGTGAACGGCTATGACGGCATATACTTCTACGGCGAAGTGCTGAACCGCATTGACGACACCAACGCAGAAAATTACTATCTCAGCAAGATGTCAATTACCGACAACTCAAAGAGCGATAATCTGAGGAACAGCGTTATGCACGGCAGTGTTGAGGCTCTGGCGGACGGCGGCTTCAACAATTATATCCACGGCAAGGGCAACAGAGCAGTTATCTGGCCTGAGTCGCACGATACCTACATGGGCGGCGGTTCATCCTACGACGCCAACGACAGGGTGATAAAGCAGACCTGGGCTATCATGGCTTCACGCAAAGACCCAATGCCGCTTTTCTTCGCAAGGCCTTACTATTCAAAGGATATCCTTGTGAATGACGTTTCAAAGGCAAGACAGTCAAGTACCGATATTCTTGAAAAGATCGACGAGCAGACACAGCTTGGCGATGTGGGAACTCTTACATGGGCTGACCCGGCAGTTGTAGCGGCTAACCGTTTCCGCAACTTCTTTGTGGGTCAGAGCGAAAAGCTCGGCTCATCTGGCCACACTGCATATAACCTCAGAGGCAAGACCGGTATCGTTATCGTAAGAGGCGAGGGTCCGGGAGCGGTGTCTCTTAGCGTGGGTATGCAGGACGGCACTTATTACGACCAGATCACAGGCGAGAAGTTCACCGTAAGCGGCGGCACCGTAAAAGGTACCGTTAAGAACGCAGACGGTATCGCGGTTGTGTATAATCCCACGGTGGATTACGGCAAGGTCACTCCCGAAGAGCCTACGGTCATCAGAATATCAGCTGAGGCGGCTTCAGGCTCTGCTGTTTTCAACACGGATAATACCAATGTCACCATTAAAGTTACGGGCGCTTCTTCGGTAAGCTACAATACCTCCGAGGGTCAGTCGGGTACTTTCACAGGTACATCCAAGACCATAACAGTGGGTAATTACACCGCTACCGGCAGTGACGTTACCGTGAACATAACCGGCACAGCCAAGGACGGCACCAAGAAAACGAAATCCTACAAATTTACAAAGAAGATCGTCAGCTCCGAGTATCCGACCCTTTCAAAGGGCGGAGTAGCCTTTGATAATTCCGGCTATAACTGGGCAAAGGTCTACTGCTACGCATACAATGATTCCGGCACCACCACCGTTACCAACGGCGGATGGCCCGGTGTGCTGATGAATGATGAAGGCACAGGCTTCTTTACCTACGAATTCCCGGAAACACTTACAGGTACGGTAAAGGTGATCTTCAGCAACGGTTCAGGTGTACAGATACCGTCATCCGGTCAGCCCGGACTTTCCATGAAGGCGACCGATAAAAAGCTTTTCAAAAACGATAAGCTCAACGAACTGCCTGCATCAGTGAAGTCACTCAGCGTTTCGCTTACTTCTTCCGCAGCAAAGCCGGGTATCGGTCAGCAGGTGACTCTCACCGCAGCCGCCCAGAATGCAAGCGGTACTGTCAGCTACACTTTCATGCTGAATGACGGTACAACACTTCAGGCTGCATCGACCTCAAAGACATGCACATGGACTCCCTCAAAGGCAGGTACATATATCGTTGCGGTAAAGGCTAAGGACAGCAAGCTCAGTGTTACATCAACCGCTACTATAGTGGTTTCCTCAACAGGTGCGCTGGTATCTCAGTCATACATCAGTGCAGGCAAGATATCACTCGGCGGTACAGTGACGCTTTACGGCAAGGCTTCCGGCGGTACGGCTCCGTATAAGTACGCATTCTGCTATAAGAAAGCAAGTGTTGCAAACTATGCAAAGATCCAGGATTACAGCACCACTGCAACGGCAACCTTAAAGCCCGCTTCGGCAACAGATTATGTTGTTCTTATAAAAGTTATGGACAAGAACGGCAGTGTTGCAAAGTCTACGTTTAACCTGAGTGTTTCCAACGGCGTTACAAATACCTCTGTCGTTTCTGCGGAAAAGATCGCAAAGGGCAAGACGGTGACGGTCACACTTTCCGGCACAGGCGGCGCAGGTGGATATAACTACGGCGCATGGTACAGAAAGGTCGGTGCGGAAAACTGGATAACCCTGCAGAGCTACGGCACAGGAACCGGTGTTACCTTCAAGCCGAGCGCCGCAGGCAGCTATGAGCTTCTTACCAAGGTAAGGGACAAAAACGGCAGTATAGGCAGAAAGGCATTTACCATAGAGGTAACGGACAATGCCCTGACAAATACCTCAAAGGTTTCGGCTGCATCCATCAAGCTTGGTTCTGCCGTGACAGTTACGGCATCTGCGACCGGCGGCAAAACACCGTATCAGTATGCCGTATACTACAAGAAGTCGGCTTCCGAAAAATGGACGTATGTTATGGGCTACACCACCCAGACAAGTGCAAAGGTAAAACCCGGCGCCGCTGCAAGTTATGATATTCTTGTAAAGGTAAAGGATGCTTCCGGCACCATCGCAAGAAAGACTATAACGGTCAAGGTCACGAAGTAAAGACAACAGAAAAAATCACGGAATAAACAAAGACTGCCGCAGTTCGTTTCTGCGGCAGTCTTTTTATGTTCAGAAAATGCAGGGCGGGACAAACAAATAAAGGACCGCTGTAGGGCAGTCCTTCAAATGCTGTTCTTTTATCCGGGCAATGCAGCGGGAAAGCGGTCGTGAGAAGCGCTGCGGGGTTCAGAATGATATCTTCAATGAAATTATCCGTTTACAGTCGGATTTACTGCTGTTCGTAATTGTGGCTGTCTACAAGGTCTTTGGAATATTCAGCTACCTTCGTAAGACCCTCGTTGTTAAGCTTTGAAATGTTCTCAGAAATCTGGTTTTTCAGTTCGAGGTCGGAATTTTCCATAGCAACAAGGTCGCCGTTGATCTTGATGTACGGGCTGAGTCCGAGAAGATAGTCCACCGAAACGTCAAAGTATTTGGCAAGCTTCATCAGAGTCTCGCCGTTGGGGATACCTCCGTTTTTCCACTTGCTGATTATACCAGATGAGAGACCGATCTCTTTTCCGATAGGATTAGGCCTTTTGCCGCAACGCAGGCATAAATTATAAAACCTTTTCCAAAACATAATATGACCCCCTACACATTAAATCGTTTGCAGCTGCGAAAACACACTTACGCCAGATTCCGCCGGATATGATGGATCTGCCCTGTCTGTCGGTACGTTTGCAGGACAGGTGTTCTGGTCTGAAAAGTTCCTTTTTCCAGAAAATAGTGAAGCTATCATTTTTGGCGTTAGCAGTTTTTTCCGTTGCAGCTGCCGCTTGGTAAAGTCCAAAATATTACCGTTTAATGCTAAGACAATATTACCACACATAGGGGGTAAAAACAAGTCCTAAATATGACAAATTTTATTAATTTTTATACATTTATAATTTGTACAAATTTTTTTGAAATAAATCGTCTGTTTATTGGTGAAAAAATAAATGATATTTTTTTTAATTATTCATTGCCTGTTTTTGGTATGTTGCACAGTGGCGTAGGGAAAGCATAACAGATATATCATTTGAGTGATAATTATATGATTATAATACTATTAAAAAGCAGTCGTACTTCCTGATAAAAAGAACTGATTGATGAACTATCGTGATATTCCGTATATCATGGTGAATAAACATGTATATTAAATCACTAAAACTGCATAAGCCGGACGCTCTTGAAATAATACATTTTGCGCCTGTCTTGAATTTTATGCGGATTTGTTATATGATAAGACCATTGACAAAGCAGAGAGTTTATGTTATTATATTACTACGTTATCACTTTAATATGATAAAGCAACAAAACGGCGGGTATATTGTCCGGTTTTATTATCAAATATATATAAATATCTTATACTTCCGCCGGAATGCAGAACGCTGCTTGTATTAATTTCAGGAATGAGGAAAAGAAAATGAAAAACTACTCAAAGATCACGCCTGAGGGAACAAAAGACCTGCTGTTTGAGGAATGTCTTGCCAACAGGACAGCGTCGGCTATCCTTGGCAGTGTGTTCTCTTCAAGGGGATTCCATGAGGTGCTCACTCCGGGTCTGGAATTCTACGACCTGTTTTCAGAGGATATTTCAGGCATACCTATGGAATACATGTTCAAGATGACCGACCCGAAGGGCAGACTTATGGTAATGCGTCCGGATTCTACGCTGCCCATTGCCAGAATGGTGTCTACACGTCTGCAGAATGCCCATAAACCTATCAGGCTTTATTATAATCAGCGCGTGTACCGCTGCAACCCCGGTCTGACCGGCAGGAGCAACGAAGTGATGCAGACCGGCATAGAGCTTATCGGTGCAAAGGGCATGAGAGCCGACCTTGAAGTAATAACAACGGCCATTGACGCGCTCTCAAAGTGTGTTCCGGATTTCAGAATAGAGCTGGGTCATGCGGGATTTTTCAGGGCATTGGCTTCAAAGCTTCCGGTCAGCCCGCGCAAGAGAGAAAAGATACGCTTCTACATTGAAAGCAAAAACTATTCCGCGCTGAACTCTACGCTTGACAAGTTAGAGCCTTCACCATACGTTGACGTTATCCGCAGACTGCCCCGTCTTTTCGGCGGAGCAGAGGTGCTGGACGAAGCCTGCCGTATATGCCCCGATGAAGATGCTCTGGCGACTCTCGGATATGTCCGTGAGATCTACGACCATCTTTCAAAGTACGGTCTGGGCGAAAGGCTCATTATTGATCTGGGTCTGGTGCAGCGCAACGACTATTACAGCAGCATAGTTTTCAGCGGATATGTTATGGGTTCGGGTGAGCCTGTGCTCATCGGCGGAAGATATGACAATCTCCTTGACAGCTTCGAGGCTCCTTCACCTGCCTGCGGCTTTGGTATAAATGTGGATGCTCTTGCAAGGGTGATGCTCAGCAGAGGCAACGTGCCAAAGAAGAAAAAAGCCGACGTTTTAGTGCATGCCGAGTCAGGCTATGAGATAGAGGCGATAAGGTACACGCAGACTCTTGCTCAGGCAAATATCATAGGCGAGAACAGCGTTTTTGAAACGGAAGAGGAAGCTCTTGAGTATGCAAGGGCGAGAGGAATAAAGCAGATTGCTGTGGTAGGCAGCGAGATAAGGACAAAGGATACGGGGGTTTAACAGGGAATGAAGCCTTTAAGAATCGCTCTGACAAAGGGCAGACTGGAAAAGGATACCATTGGACTTTTGGAGCAGGCAGGCTATGACTGCACAGCGGTAAGGGAAAAGGGCAGAAGGCTCATTCTTCCCATTGGCAGCGGAGAGATAGAAGTGGTGCTGGCAAAGGCTGCCGATGTTATCACCTACGTCGAAAACGGTGTGTGCGATCTGGGCGTCGTAGGCAAGGACACCATAATGGAAAACGGCAGAAGCTTTTACGAGATACTCGACCTTGGCTTCGGTAAGTGCAGATTTGCTCTTGCAGGCAAGGCGGGCACGGATTTCTATTCCGGCTACAACGAAAAGACCATTGCCACAAAGTATCCGAATGTGACCCGGTTCTTCTTTGAAGGAAAGGGAATGGATATCAGGATAATAAAGATAGAGGGTTCGGTAGAGCTTGCCCCGCTGCTTGGTCTTTCGGACGCGATCGTAGATATAGTTGAAACAGGCTCTACGCTCAAAGAGAACGGCCTTGTTATAATCGAGGACAACGTGGCGCCGATCTCCGCAAGGCTGATAGCCAACACCGCAAGCCTGAAGCTCCGCAAAAACGAGATAGAAGAGCTTGCTCAGAAGATGGAAGAAGAAAGGAAGAAGATGCAATGATAAGCATTATAAAGGCAGACGGAAAGACTGAGGTCGAGTTCCTTAATATGGTAGAGGAACGCAACCGCAGCAGCAACGACAATGTATCTGCAATAGTAAAGGATATAATCGAAAACGTAAGACAGAACGGAGACAAGGCCGTAAGGGAATACACAATAAAATTTGACGGCAAGGCTCCGGAATCTGTGGAGGTTCCCAGAGCAGAGATAGAATCAGCCGCAGCAAAGTGTGACCCTGCTTTTATTGAAACGCTTGAAAAGGCGGCTGCCAACATAAGGGATTTCCACCAGCGCCAGAAGCAGCAGAGCTGGCTGACCACAAAGGAAAACGGCGTTATCATGGGGCAGCGCATAAGAGGGCTTGCAAGGGTAGGACTTTACGTTCCGGGCGGCACAGCAGCTTATCCCTCATCCGTTCTGATGAACGCCATTCCTGCAAAGATCGCCGGAGTAAAGGAGCTTATAATGGTAACTCCCCCGCTGAAGGACGGCAGACCGAACCCGGATATCATGGCTGCTGCCGCTATTGCCGGAGTAGACCGTGTGTTCCTTATGGGCGGCGCTCAGGCTGTGGCTGCTCTTGCTTACGGAACAGAGATCGTTCCCAAGGTCGATAAAATAGTAGGCCCCGGAAACATTTTTGTTGCGACAGCTAAAAAGCTCCTTTACGGAGTAGTCGATATAGATATGATAGCAGGTCCCAGTGAGATCCTTGTGCTTGCAGACGAAAGTGCCGACCCGAAATTCCTTGCCGCCGATCTCATGTCACAGGCGGAGCACGACAGGCTGGCGTCCGCTATACTGGTGACTACCTCTCAGGATATCGCTGACAGGACGGTCGCTGAGCTTGAAAGACAGGTGCAGACACTTTCCCGCCGTGAGATCATCGAGGAGTCACTTACAAATTACGGTGTTATTATCGTTTGTGATACCATGGACAAGGCTGTTGAGATGGCAAATGATCTTGCGCCTGAGCACCTTGAGGTCTGCTGCAATAATCCTCTCGAATATGTCGGAAAGCTTGACAACGCAGGCTCCGTATTCCTTGGAAACTATTCGCCAGAGCCTCTCGGAGATTACTTTGCAGGCCCGAACCACGTTCTTCCTACCAGCGGAACAGCCCGTTTCTTCTCTCCGCTTTCGGTTGACAGCTTTGTAAAGAAGAGCAGCTTCATATATTACACCGACAGCGCTCTCAGAGAGGATAAGGACGACATCATCCGCTTTGCAAATACCGAGGGCCTTACGGCTCACGCCAATTCTATTATCGTTCGTTACGAGGAGTGAGATAAATGCCATATCAGTTATGCGAAAAGGTGCGTCAGTTAGAGCCATACGAGCCTATAAAGGGTCAGTACCGCATCAGGCTGGACGCCAATGAATCCTTCTATTCAATGCCGGAGGAACTTCTTGCCGAGATCAGGGAGATAGTAAACGATCTTGATTTCAACCGTTATCCCGACCCTATGGCTGCGGAGCTTATACAGTCTTTTTCGGACTTTTACGGACTTGATCCCGATACAGTCACCGCTACAAACGGTTCTGACGAGATGCTTTATCTGCTTGCTTCGGCTATGCTGAAAAAGAACAGCACTGTGGTGGTTGCCGACCCGGATTTCAGCATGTACAACTTTTATTCTTTTCTTTCCGAGAACAAAGTCATCAGCTACGGCAAGACAGAGCTTATGAATATAAAAATTGACGATCTTATAAAGACCGTTAATGACAACAAAGCCGATATGGTCATTTTCTCGAACCCGTGTAATCCTACGGGCATGGGTATCAGCGCAGAGGACGCAAGGAAGCTTGTGACAAGCGTTAATTCCCTTGTGGTGCTTGACGAGGCATACATGGATTTCTGGGATCAGTCTATTCTTGACGAAGCGGCCGGCTATGATAATCTTATCGTGCTGAAAACCGCGTCAAAGGCCGTTGGGTGTGCCGCCATACGTCTTGGCTTTGCGGCAGCAAACAAAACCATTACCAATGCTCTCAGGGCAGTAAAGTCGCCCTATAATGTCAATTCCCTTTCTCAGAAGATAGGTGCCTGTGTTTACCGTCACAAGGAGCTTTTGCAGGAAAGACGCGACACTATTATCAGGAACACAAAGGAGCTTTACAAAGCCTTTCTTGAGCTTAAAGACAAGTATGTCCTCAGGTTTGACATAGCTGAGCCGTGTGCGAATTTCGTCTTTGTCAGAACAGAGCTTGCCGGGGATATTTTCGGATATCTGCTTGATAACGGCATCGCTGTGAGATTCTTCAAGTCTGCCGGTGCGCTTCGTATTACTACAGGAAGCGAAGATGAAAATGCCGAAGTTCTCAGGTACATAGAAAAGTACATAATAGAAAAATATCTTTCCGAAAATCGCTGAATTTTAGAGCTATTATCAAAAATATCGCCAGAAAACAATTCTTGTTCAAAATTTGTTTACAAATTCAAAAAAAAGAGTTATACTAAAGGCAATGCCGCAGCAGATGTTTGCGGTATTGCCTGTTTTTGTGTTTATACTATATATTCAATTAAACAATAAAGTTTCGCTCAAGCCTTTTTAAAGGCTTGCGGTTTCCAAAGGCAGAGCCTTGGGTCAGGGGTTCGGGGGCTGAAAGCCCCTGATTTCTCAGGCTTTCAAAATTTATTTATTGAATAATAGTATTAGTATTATCCCGCGGCGAGGGCTGCGGAAACAACGTAATGAGGTGAAACAAATGCGAAGTGCTGTTATCGAAAGAACCACAAAGGAAACACAGATCAGCATTACTCTTTCACTGGATGAACAGTTTACCGACATCGACACAGGCATAGGCTTCTTTGACCACATGCTTACGGCATTTGCCGTACACGGCGGTTTCGGTCTGTCGGTCAGGGCAAAGGGCGACCTTTATGCAGACTGTCACCATACCATTGAGGATACCGGCATAGTTTTGGGCAAGGCCTTTGACAAGGCTCTGGGCAGCAAGGGCGGCATCGCAAGATTCGGGTCTTTTTATGTACCGATGGATGAAGCTCTGGGGTTCTGCTCACTGGATATCAGCGGCAGACCGTTCCTTGTGTTTGACGCCGTATTTCCGGAAGAGCGCATAGGTAATTACGACAGCTGCATGACAAAGGAATTCATGCGGGCCTTTGCTTTTAACGCGGGCATTACACTTCATCTCAGGGCGCTGTACGGAGAAAACTCTCACCACATAACCGAAGCTCTCTATAAGGCTCTGGGTCATGCGCTGAGTCAGGCGGTCACTCCGCTGGACGGCAGCAAGGTGCTTTCAACAAAGGGTGTTCTCTGAAACGCTCACACTGTAATAATTCAAAACATTACCTTAATCGGAAGGATGAATATATCATGCTTATTATACCTGCTATTGATATCAAGGACGGCAACTGCGTAAGATTGTACAAGGGCGATTACTCCACTGTACACAAGGTTGCCGAAAGTGCTGTTGATACGGCAAAGAAATTCCAGAGTGACGGTGCCGAGTGGCTGCACATGGTAGACCTTGACGGCGCAAAGGACGGCAAGAGGGTAAACTCCGACCTTATAATCGAAGTCAGGAAAAGCTGCGGGCTTAAAATTGAAGTCGGCGGCGGTATCCGTGACATGGAGGCAGTGGATTTCTACATTGAAAACGGCATCGACAGAGTTATCCTCGGTTCGGCTGCCATTAAAGACCCTGATTTCGTGAAGGCCGCCGTAAAGAAATATTCCGACCGCATAGCCGTGAGTATTGACGCTCTCAACGGTATGGTCTCAGCAGAGGGCTGGACAGATACCTCTGAGGTGGGCTTCATCGAGCTTGCAAAGCAGATGGAGGATATCGGAGTAAAGTACATAATCTTCACGGATATTTCCAAGGACGGCATGCTTTCAGGCCCGAATCTCACCATGCTCGACGAGCTGAAGTCGGCGGTGAAGTGCAGCATCATAGCGTCCGGCGGCGTGGCTAACCTTATGGATGTTGTAAATCTTGCAAGGCTGAACATCTACGGCGCTATCAGCGGCAAGGCTGTCTACACGGGAAATCTTGATCTGCCCAGAGCTATTGCCGCAGCCGATGCGGTCGCCGCCGCAGAGAAAAACGAGACTGAGGTGGAGACATGACCGACAAGTTTGCTTTTATAGAGGATTATTTCCAAAAGGCCGATCTTCTGCCCGCAATAGTGCAGGAGCGTTCGACAGGTCAGGTGCTTATGCTTGCCTACATGAACAGAGAGTCCATGCGCAAGACGTTTGAGACAGGCTACACATGGTTCTACAGCCGTTCGCGTCAGGAGCTTTGGAACAAGGGCGCAACCAGCGGTCATCTGCAGAAGGTCATAGACATCAAGGGTGACTGCGACAGGGATACACTG